>NZ_JBQERM010000011.1:0-138412 GCF_056535045.1 Ruegeria sp. O6
TGGGCGTCGACAAATACTGGTCCCCCGTCAACCGCGTCGACAACGCATACGGCGACCGAAACCTCGTCTGCACATGCCCACCAATGACAGAATACGAAGACGCCGCTGAGTGAAACCCGTGTCTGTCCGATCCGTCAATTCGCCTGACGGATCGGATTTACACCCTGAGGGCAGCGCCAATCGGGGCGCTGCCACGCCCAAATCGTCGGAGGAACAATGAAACACTATGTCCTCGCAAATGATCACGCCAATCTGTCTGAAACGGAGCCTGAGGCACCCGAAAGATTGAAACATATCGATGTCATTCTCAACGGTGAAGCGGCTATGGCGTCAGCTGGAATGGTCATCGAATTCTATCAGGCGTTAAACACTCTGGCCGAAAACTGCACCTATGTGGTCAACCTTCGTGTCGCTGGCTCGGAACCTGCGGGTGGACCGTTATACTGGGCCGGACGAACGGCGATTTTCTGGGGAGATCTGGAGAACATCTGGTCCATTCCACATTCGCGCAGATTCTGGGTATCGCAGGTCCTGAACCTGTCTTCACGGGTTGTACTGGTCGGCGGCGCGGTGCTGCTTCTGCCGCAACTCGGAAAAACAGGCCGGAACACCGTTGCTGTCCACCCGAATTTCGCAGCCGCTGCACTGGAGGGCGGGCTGGAAGATTGTGGCACCGGCACGCATCTGGCCGCAGACGGGTGCGCCCATAGCGCAACCACCCGGCTAAGCGCGCTGCGCCTGCTGTCAGAATTTGTGTCGATCGACCACGGGGAACATATCGCAGACATACTGCGCGGATACATTGGACTGACGGAACCCACACAAAAGCACGGCAGCACGCTTGCCGCCCGTCTGGTGCACCGTGCAAAAGGTGATCAGCTTGTCATGCGCACGCTGGATGCGATGCAGGAAAACATCGAAGATCCTTTGACGATCTCGGAACTTTCCAATGTGCTCAGGACCTCGACTCGCCAGTTACAGCGAAGGTTTCTAAGCAAAACCGGTGCGAAACTTTTGTCGACCTACAAAGAGCTACGGCTGGAGCGGGCGCAGAGCCTTTTACAATTCACCAACATGTCGCAGATCGAAATCTCGACAGCGACCGGCTTTTCATCGACTGTCGCGCTGAAACGCGCCTTTCAACGCAGCTTTGACGTCAGCCCGGACGAAATTCGGAACAAGCGATTTCTGGGGACGGCCGCCCCGGAACATGGATAACCTTTCGCGTTTGTCTCGTGATCCACCAGTCAACGCAGCACCGAGCCCGCGTGGACCTTGCGCCCACGCAGGTCAGGTTTGGTGCGGGCGATCAGGCCGCAGCGATCTGACTGGCCTTTTCAACCAGCACTTCGGCCTGACGGATCGAGGCATAGTCGATCAGACGGCCATCCAGAGACACGGCACCTTTTCCGTCTGCCTCGGCCTCGGCCATGGCGACAAGGATACGCCGTGCCTTGGTAACTTCGGCATCCGAGGGCGACATCACCTCATTGGCAAGTGCGATCTGGCTGGGGTGGATGGCCCATTTGCCCTCGCAGCCCAGAACGGCGGCACGTTTTGCGGCGGCCTTGTAACCGTCGGGGTCCTGAAAATCGCCAAAAGGCCCATCAATCGGACGCAGCCCGTTGGCGCGCGCAGCAACCACCAAGCGGGCAAGGGCGTAGTGCCACATGTCGCCCCAGTGGGTCAGGCGGCCTCCGTCGGTATCCGGGTCGGTCAGAACCGAATAGTCAGGGTTTACGCCCCCGATGATTGTGGTCCGCGCGCGGGTCGAGGCGGCATAATCCGCGACACCAAAATGAAGGCTTTCATTGCGCTTTGATGCAGCCGCGATCGCGCTGACATTCTGCATACCAAGCGCGGTTTCGATGATGTGTTCGAACCCGATCCGTTTCTTGTATCCCTTGGCGTCTTCGATCTGGGTCACCAGCATGTCGACCGCATATACATCTGCAGCTGTCCCGACCTTGGGGATCATGATCAGGTCCAGACGCTGGCCCGCCTGTTCGACAACATCCACGACGTCCCGGTACATGTAATGGGTGTCCAGACCATTGATCCGGACCGACATGGTCTTGCTCCCCCAGTCGATATCATTCAGCGCCTGAATGATGTTCCTGCGCGCCTGCTCCTTTTCATCGGGCGCGACGGCGTCTTCCAGATCGAGGAAGATGACATCCGCGTCCGATTTCGCAGCCTTCTCAAACATTCCGGGCTGGCTGCCGGGCACGGCAAGCTCGCTGCGGTTCAGGCGGGCGGGGGCTTGTTCAATTGGTTGAAAGCTCATGGTTGGGACCTTTCGGCTTACAGGTTCGGGTATATGGGGAAGCGGTTGCAGAGGTCTGCGACCTGGGCGCGGACGCGGGCTTCGACTTCGGCGTTGCCGTCTTCGCCGTTGGCGGCCAGGCCGTCGACCACTTCGATGATCCAGTCGGCGATCTGGCGGAACTCGGCCTCGCCAAAGCCGCGGGTGGTGCCGGCGGGGCTGCCAAGGCGGATGCCCGACGTGATGGTCGGCTTTTCCGGGTCAAACGGCACGCCGTTCTTGTTGCAGGTGATATGCGCCCGGCCCAGGGCCTTTTCGGTGGCGTTGCCCTTGACGCCCTTGGGGCGCAGGTCGACCAGCACCACATGGGTGTCGGTGCCGTGGGTCACGGTGTCGAGCCCGCCCTTGATCAACTGATCGCTGAGCGCCTGCGCATTGGTCACGACCTGCTGGATATAGCTTTTGAACTCGGGGCGCAGCGCCTCGCCAAAGGCCACGGCCTTGGCCGCGATCACATGCATCAGCGGGCCGCCCTGAATGCCGGGGAAGATCGCCGAATTCACTTTCTTAGCGATATCTTCATCATTGGTCAGGATCATGCCCCCACGTGGGCCGCGCAGGGTCTTGTGTGTGGTGGTGGTCGCCACATGCGCGTAGGGGAACGGGCTGGGGTGCTCGCCCGCCGCAACCAGACCGGCGAAATGCGCCATGTCCACGTGCAGATAGGCGCCGACCATGTCGGCGATCTGACGCATGCGGGCAAAATCGATCTGACGCGGGATGGCCGAACCGCCCGCGATGATCAGCTTGGGGTTATGCTCTTTCGCCAGCGCCTCGACCTGATCATAGTCCAGCATGTTGTCCTGCTGGCGCACGCCGTATTGCACGGCGTTGAACCACTTGCCCGACTGGTTGGGCCGCGCGCCGTGGGTCAGGTGGCCACCGGCATCCAGGCTCATGCCCAGAATGGTGTCGCCGGGCTGGATCAGCGCCTGGAACACGCCCTGGTTGGCCTGGCTGCCCGAGTTCGGCTGCACATTGGCAAAGCCACAGCCAAACAGCTGCCTGGCGCGGTCGATGGCCAGATTCTCGGCGATATCAACAAACTCGCAGCCTCCGTAATAGCGCCGGCCCGGGTAACCTTCGGCATATTTGTTGGTCATCACCGAACCCTGCGCCTCCATCACGGCGGCAGAGACGATGTTCTCGGACGCAATCAGCTCGATCTCGTCGCGCTGACGACCCAGCTCAGACCGGATCGAGCCAAAAAGCTCAGGGTCGCGGTCCGACAAGGACTGGGTGAAAAATCCGGTGTCACGAAGATTGGCGTTCATTGGCGCTCCACATGGCTGGGTATAAATCTTGCGGATTTCCTATCGGAAACGCCACATTCGCAAAAGGCTTAAAGCGACGATTTGGCCTGCTGCGGCGTCAAGACTGGCCTATTGGGGAAAGGTATGTTTGTTTCGGAACCAAATGTGCAACACCGGAAACCACAAAACATGAAAAAGAGAATCGCCTTTCTCGCCAGTGAGGTCAAAGTGGCGCAAACAGCGCGTGACACCCTGGTGACCAAATATGGTAATGTGGCACCTCGGGACGCAGATGTAGTGGTTGCATTGGGCGGCGACGGCTTCATGTTGCACACTTTGTACAATGTGCAGCATCTCGATACTCCGGTTTACGGGATGAATCGCGGCACGATCGGCTTTCTGATGAATGAGTATCACGAAGACGATCTGATGGCGCGGCTGGAGGATGCCGAGGAAGAGGTTATCAACCCGTTGGCCATGCAAGCGATGGACCAATCTGGAAAACTGCACGAGGCGCTGGCGATCAACGAAGTGTCATTGCTGCGCGCGGGTCCTCAGGCAGCAAGGCTCAAGATCAGCGTAGACGGCCGGGTACGCATGGCCGAACTGGTCTGTGACGGGGCACTACTTGCCACGCCCGCGGGATCGACCGCCTATAACTATTCCGCGCATGGGCCGATTGTTCCGATTGGCGCTGACGTTCTTGCCCTGACACCCATCGCGGCGTTTCGCCCACGGCGGTGGCGTGGTGCCTTGTTGCCGAAAATGGCGAAAGTCAGGTTCGATGTGGTCGAAGCAGACAAACGACCGGTCATCGTGGCTGCTGATTCCGTTTCTTTCCCGGATATCGACTGGGTCGAGATCAGGTCGGAACCAGCCATTGCGCACCGTATCCTTTTCGACCCCGGCCATGGGTTGGAAGAACGTCTAATATCAGAACAATTCACGTAAAATTGGCCATCCCCGAATTTTTCTCACGCCTATGTGAAGCAGTTCACAGGAATTCCCTTAACGATTGGCTAATGTGAACTTGTCCGGAGAACACGCCAAGGTGGGAGTGAGTGGCCACCTGAACGGTGTTTTCGAATGGTTGCGCAGATTTTGCGCTGGCGAGGGTGGGTGGTGCTACGCTCGTCATCAGAAATCCGGGCTTATTTTAGCAGCTGGACCCCGGGCACAATGACCCGGGGTCTATTTTTTGTTACATGTGATCCCAAAGCGGGAAACACATCTGTCCCACGCGAGCTTCTATCGCGGCGGCGGCATCCACGGCCAAATCCTCGCGCCAGCGCTGTGCCGCGATCTGTACATTGATAGGTTGAGGCCCTTTGGGAAGGTTGGCCAATCGTGACGGAACGCAGGCTGCAGGCAGTCCCAGAAAGTTCATCGCATAGGAATAGACAGCGCATCCCAAAACATCATGCACGCCTTCAGCGCCTTCGGTGTCCCGGTCAGGTTTGAAAAATGGCTGTGGCAGGAAAGGGGACAAAACCAGCGGGTAGTCCTGCATAAACAGGGACCATTCACGGGCATAATGGCTGCGCTTGGCCAGCATCCGAACCAATTCTGTTTCAACGATGGGTGGGAATTCCTGAAAGTAGACGTCAAAGATGTCGCGGATGGTTTTGGAACCAGCGGCTTCAATGTCCGATTTCATCAGGGTCAGCACTTCGCCCATCAAGGTCCGATACCCGATCCGACCACATTCAAAGACATCGGGTGGATCGACCTCTTCAACGTCGTACCCTGCATCGACCAGCGCATCGCGCGCAGTGTCGAGGGCTTTTTCGACCTCGGGGTGCAGCGCATAGCCGAAGGTGTTCTTGGTGAATGCCACCTTGATCGGCTGGTCAAAACGCTCGCCGCGCCAGGGCATTGGTACGTGGAACGGATCCCGCGCATCGGTGGCGATCAGGCTGGGCATGGACAGGTGCAGATCCGCAGTCGACCGGGTGATCAGGCCCTGAACCGACATTGATTGCGCCAGCAATCCGCGTTCGGCCTTCTGACTTGGGTTCCACGCGGGAACGCGCCCCAGCCCCGGTTTCACCGTAACCGCTCCGATAGCGGCTGCCGGAAAGCGCAGGCTGCCGCCAATATCGTTGCCATGGGCCAGCGCACCGAGACCTGCCATCACGGCGGCAGCAGCGCCACCGGATGATCCCCCGGGTGAAATGTGCCGTCCCCACGGGTTGAACGTGCGCCCATGCAGGGGGTTGTCGGTGTCGGCCCTGAAGGAAAACTCGGGCGTATTCGTTCGCCCGATCACAATGGCCCCCGCTTTTTGCAAGTTGCTGACCACCGGCGCGTCATCCGGAGCGATTACGTCCTTCAGCGCAATGACACCGTTGGTGGTGGCGTGGCCTTTCTGATCGACATTCACCTTGATTGTTACCGGAACACCATGCAGCGGGCCGGTCGGCTGACCACTCCGCCGTGCAGCATCTAGCGACTGCGCGCGTTCCAGGGCCTCGGTGCGCAAGTCTTCGACGACCGCGTTCAGCGCGGGGTTCACCGCGTCCATGCGATCAATCGAGGCCTGTACCGCCTCGGTCGCGCTCAGATCGCCGCGTCGGGTCAAGGTGGTCAGCTCTGTGGCGCTGAGACGCCAGATATCGGTATGTGTCATGGGCCCTCACTGTCTTACAGCGACAGTAGGGGCCCAGATTCAGGTTGCAAGGGCGGACATGACATGGGCGGCCTGTGCCGCCCGATGGTTACTTGGCGTAACCAATTGTCTGCAACGCTTCCTTGATCTCATCAAGGATGGCAGGATCATCAATTGTTGCAGGCATTTTGTAGTCCTGACCGTCTGCAATCGACACCATCGTACCACGCAGGATCTTACCGGAACGGGTCTTGGGTAACCTGTCGACGACAACAGCCAGTTTGAAGGCGGCCACCGGCCCGATTTTCTCCCGAACCATTTTGACGACTTCCTGAACCACATCGCCATGATCCCGTGTGGCACCAGCATTCAGGCACAGGAAGCCGACCGGCATCTGCCCCTTCAGCTGGTCCGAAACTCCGATCACCGCGCATTCAGCCACATCGGGGTGGGCAGCCAGCACTTCTTCCATCCCGCCCGTCGACAAGCGATGGCCGGCAACGTTGATGACGTCATCGGTGCGCGCCATGATGTAGAGGTACCCGTCTTCGTCAATCATCCCGGCATCGCCGGTTTCGTAATATCCGGGGAAGTGTTCAAGATAAGATTTCTTGAACCGTGCTTCGGCATTCCACAGTGTTGGCAAGGTGCCTGGGGGCAGGGGCAATTTAACCGCGATGGCACCCAGTTCACCGGCCTTCATCGGGTGACCGCCTTCATCCAGAATTTGCACGTCATAACCCGGCATCGGTTTTGCGGGCGAGCCCAGCTTGACCGGAAGCTCTTCGATACCCAGCGGGTTCCCGGCAATGGCCCAGCCGGTTTCGGTTTGCCACCAATGGTCGATCACCGGAACCTTCAGCGCGTTTTGTGCCCAGATAATTGTGTCAGGGTCGGCGCGTTCGCCTGCCAGATAGAGGGCCTGTAGATGAGACAGATCGTATTTGCCGATCAATTCGCCCTTGGGGTCTTCTCGTTTGACGGCGCGGATGGCCGTAGGTGCGGTGAAGAAGCTTTTGACCTTATGTTCCGAGATCACGCGCCAGAAGGTGCCAGCATCCGGGGTGCCGACTGGCTTGCCCTCGAACACAATTGTGGTGTTTCCGTGGATTAGGGGTGCGTAGCAGATATAGGAGTGCCCCACGACCCAGCCCACATCGGAGGCTGCCCAGAACACGTCGCCTGGATCGACGTTATAGACATTCTTCATTGTCCAGTTCAGTGCCACAAGGTGTCCGGCAGTGGGGCGCACGACCCCTTTGGGTGCACCCGTAGTGCCAGAGGTGTACAGGATATAAGCCGGGTCCTTGCCATCAACCGGCACGCATTCAGCCGGTTCGACACCGTATTGGAAACCATGCCAGTTGAAATCGCGCCCTTCAATCAACTGGGCGACCTCTTGTTCCCGCTGGAAGATCACACAAAAATCAGGTTTGTGGTTGGCCAGTTCGATCGCACCGTCAAGCAGGGGCTTATAGTGAACCACGCGACCGGGTTCCATCCCACAGGACGCGGCGATGATTGCTTTGGGTTTGGCGTCGTCGATGCGCACGGCCAGTTCGTTGCTGGCAAACCCGCCGAACACGACCGAATGCACGGCGCCGAGGCGGGCACAGGCCAGCATCGCCTCAAGCGCTTCGGGGATCATCGGCATGTAGATAATGACACGGTCGCCTTTCTCGACACCCTTTGCGCGCAGCGCGCCGGCCAGAGTGGCCACGCGGTTGCGAAGCTCGACATAGGATATCTCGCGCTTGGTGTGGGTGATGGGACTGTCATAGATGATGGCGGTTTGTTCACCGCGCCCGTTTTCCACATGACGGTCTACGGCATTCCAACAGGTATTGACCCGCGCGTCGCTGAACCATTCGTACAAGGGCGCATTGTCGTCGAACAGTGCTTTGCTGGGGGCCTTGACCCAATCGATCCCTTTTGCAGCGTTCATCCAGAACGCTTCGGGGTCGGTTTTCCAGCTGTCATAAACGTCCTGATACGCCATCTTGTCCTCCTCACAACGGCTTGGACATTGTGTTAGGTCGCAGAAAACAACCGGGCAAGCGCGACGCATGACGACGCGTCAGTTTATCGCAAAAAATTTGCAGATCGGCAAAAAACGACTTGCAAATTTTTGCAAAATTACAGTTGAAGCACAGTTTTTGTCGCAGCAATAGAAAGTTTTGCAAAATTGCAAACTATTGCGTGCAAATATTGTGCCGTTCCGAGAATCAGCTCAACCAGCCGTTTTGGCGTAACGTGGCAGCTTGTCCTGAAGGTTCAGCCAGGGCAGGTGGTCGGCGTGGAACACGTGAAACTGTGGCGGCAGGGTCTCCGGGTTGTCCAGCGTTGCGGTGTAAAGATGAATGTTCACCGTATCGCGCGCTGTGCGATAGGCCATCTGGGTTCCGCAGTTGCCGCAAAACAGACGTTCAACCCCTTCCGATGAGCGATAGATCTTTGGTGCCTGACCCAACCATCTGACCGCCTCATGCGGCAGCCCGAAAAAAGCCGTGACCGGCGCGGCGCAGTTTCGCCTGCAATCTGAACAGTGGCAATAACAGCTCCACGCGGCTTGGGCATCGCTTTCCCAATGCACGGCGTTGCAGTGGCAATGTCCTTTCATGCGCTTCCCCCCCCTGTTGGCAGGGGCGCCAGCAAGGCTGCCCCCGGTTAACCGTAATGCGCCACGGGTGTTCCTGCAATCGCCGCCATGTTCAGCAGACCGCGCGCGGTGATGGATGGAGTAACAATATGGGCCTTGTTGCCCATGCCCATCAGGATCGGGCCAACTTCAATCCCGTCCGCCTTCATCTTCAGAATATTGCGTACACCACTGGCAGCATCTGCGTGGGCGAATATCAGAACGTTGGCCGCCCCCTCTAGTCGCGACGCTGGGAAGATACGCGCCCGCAGGTCTGCATCCAAAGCCGCATCCAGATTCATTTCGCCTTCGTAGACAAAATCGCGCGGCTGCCGATCAAGGATTTCAAGCGCCGCCCGCAGCCGTTTGCCTGATCCTTCAGCCTGATTGCCGAATTGCGACTGCGAACAGAAGGCAATTTTGGGTTCGATCCCGAACCGGCGAACATGTCGCGCGGCGCCAATGGTGGTTTCGGCCAGTTCTTCCGGCGATGGCAATTGCCGTACATGCGTATCGGCAATGAACAGGGGGCCATCTTCCAGGATCATCAGGGACAACGCACCATGCGGGCGCAGTTTGCTGTCGTCCAACACCTGTTCGACATAGTTCAGGTGCCAGCGGAATTCACCAAATGTGCCGCAGATCATGCTGTCCGCTTCGCCACGATGCACCATGATCGCACCAATGGCCGTTGTGTTGGTGCGCATGATCGCCTTGGCCAGATCCGGCGTCACACCGCGGCGCTGCATGATCTGGTGGTAGGAAGTCCAGTAATCGTAATAGCGCGGGTCGTTCTCCGGGTTAACGATCTGACAGTCCTTGCCCGGACGAATGGTCAGCCCCAGCTTTTCACATCTGGTTTCAATCACATCGGGTCGCCCAATCAGAATTGGCGTTTCCGTCGTCTCTTCGAGAATGGCCTGCGCAGCCCTCAAAACCCTTTCATCTTCACCCTCGGCAAAAACGATGCGACGGGATGCGACGGCCGCGGCCTCGAACACAGGACGCATCAGAAGGGCTGATTTGAAGACCGACTGGTTGAGCTTTTCCTTATAGGCTTCAAGGTCCTCGATAGGGCGTTTTGCAACACCGCTTTCCATGGCGGCCTTGGCAACCGCCGATGACACCACGCCCACAAGACGTGGGTCAAATGGTTTTGGGATCAGGTACTCCGGGCCAAAGGTCAGTTGTTCGCCCTTATAGGCAGCCGCCGCCTCGGCACTTGTGGTTGCACGCGCCATTTCAGCAATACCATCCACGCAGGCAATCTGCATCGCGTCGTTGATCTCGGTCGCGCCGACATCCAAAGCACCCCGGAAGATAAACGGAAAGCACAGCACGTTATTGACTTGATTGGGAAAATCGCTGCGCCCCGTGGCGATGATTGCGTCTGGTGCTACTGCGCGCGCGTCCTCTGGCAGAATTTCCGGCGTCGGGTTGGCCAGGGCGAAGATGATCGGGCGGCTGGCCATTTTCCGGACCATATCAGGCTTTAGAACATTTGGGCCGCTGAGACCCAGAAACAGGTCGGCCCCACCAATCACATCGTCCAGCGTCCGCAAATCCGACTTCTGCTCGAACTGTGACTTGTGCGGGTTCATGTCCTCGGCCCGTCCTTCGTAGACAAGCCCGTGAATGTCGCACAGCCATATGTTTTCTCGCTTCACACCCAGCTTGACCAGCATGGTCAGGCACGCGATCCCGGCTGCCCCGCCGCCGGTCGAAACGACTTTGATGTCCTCAAATGACTTTCCGGCCACATGCAGCGCATTCTTGGCCGCAGCACCGACCACAATGGCGGTTCCATGCTGGTCGTCATGGAAAACCGGGATGTTCATACGCTCCCGGCAGAGCTTTTCGACGATGAAGCAATCGGGGGCCTTGATGTCTTCAAGGTTAATGGCGCCAAATGTTGGTTCAAGGGCACAGACTATATCCGCAAGCTTTTCGGGATCGGGCTGGTCGACCTCGATATCGAAACAGTCGATGCCCGCAAACTTCTTGAACAGAACGGCCTTGCCTTCCATAACCGGCTTCGACGCGAGTGCCCCAATATTCCCCAGGCCAAGCACGGCGGTGCCGTTTGAAACCACGGCGACAAGATTGCCGCGCGCCGTGTAACGTTCCGCATTAGCTGCATCGGCCTTGATTTCAAGGCTTGCCTCGGCCACGCCAGGCGAATAGGCGCGGGCCAGATCGCGCCCGTTGGCCATCGGTTTGGTAGCCTTGATCTCAAGCTTTCCGGGTTTGGGAAATTCATGATATTCGAGCGCAGCTTGTCGCAGGCTGGGGGTGTCAGACATCGGCGATTCAGCTCCCATTGAGAATTTGATTTAGCCTTAAACTATTTTTTTGGACTTGGCTACGCTACGTAACTCTGCCGTGATGTCGCAACCGTGAATTCGGATTGATATTGTCTGAGTTCATTTTCGCCTTTTCACATTGTGACGACCAAGATCACTCTGGCAAGGCCGTTGTGACATTCAGAACTGATGACCCGGCTGGTAACGAACGAGGGATCATTAGGTTGGATGTTGGTTGCAGCGGTGTTGGGCGGTTGTCGTCACCCAGATTTGGTCGAGTTCATCACGCTGAACGGCGGAGTTTTACCTGTGATTATTGAAATGCGCTTCTTCGTTATGGAAGAAATGCCGGAGATGTTCTTTTCGGTTGGCATTTTGACCTCTGTTCTGATCGGATGGCCAAAGTTGCAATTCGAAGAGAATACTGATGACCAAGACATCCGATCTGGCGAAAACGCACGCTGAAATTCGCCTGCCCACACAGGAAATTCGCGACGACATCCCTTTTTACACAAAAAAACTGGGGATGAAGATGGACATGATTTATCCCGCTGACGATCCGCGCGTCGCGGTGTTTTCGGGGCATGGCGTGCGGTTGCGCATTGAAAAAGACGCACCGGAAAGCCCAGGAACATTGCGTATCCTGACGGATAATCCGTCAGATTTCGCCGGTGGTGAACGCGTTCTTGTAGCCCCGAATGGCACCCGGATCGAAGTTGAAGAACGAAATCCGCCACTGGTGATGCCAGAGACCGTGCATTCCTTTGTCGTGCGCAGGCTCAAGGATCAGGCCCCCTGGATCATCGGTCGGGCCGGGATGCACTATCGCGATCTGGTGCCGGATCGGTTGGGTGGGTCGATTATTGCCAGCCATATCCGCATTCCCGATGGTGGGCCGGTTCCGGACATGGTGCATTTTCACAAGGTCGGGTTTCAGTTGATCTTTTGCATCCATGGCTGGGTGGATGTAGTCTATGAGGATCAGGGCGAGAAAATGCGTCTGACAGCGGGGGACTGCTTTATTCAACCTCCGGAAATCCGGCACCGCGTTCTCGAAGCTTCTGATAATGTTCAGGTCATCGAGATCGGAGTGCCGGCTGAGCATGTCACAGAGATCGACCATGACATGACACTTCCCACTCCGCACATCCGCCCGGACCGCGAATGGCAGGGGCAACGCTTTGTCTATAATCAGGCCAAGGGTGCCGAGTGGATGCCCTTCCGCCTGCCGGGGTACACCTGCCGCGACACCACGATTGCCGAGAACACCAAGGGTGTCGCTGGGGTGCAGGTTGTGCGCAAAGGGTCGGGTGATCCGGAATGGGCCAGCCATGACACCGACATTCACTTTACCTTTGTGATGGACGGCGAGGTCACCCTGGAAGGCGAGGGGCGCGATCCCTACCGGCTGGAGCAAGGGGATGCTTTTGTCATCCCACCTGGGATGCGCACACGGTTGTCCGAGCCAACAGACAATATCGAATTGTTGGAAGTCACCTTACCCGGTACCTTCAACACAACGCTGGGTTAAGCGAAAAACATGGGTCAGGGGCTTCAAATTCCCCGCCTTAATACGTTAGCGTGCAAATTTCTGACCAGATGATCAAAAATGAGGATTCGCCATGTCGCTGAAAGACGCTGCCTTGTCTGTCCGGGAAAACGCCTACGCGCCATATTCGAACTTCAAAGTTGGCGCAGCGCTTCGGTCTTCTTCGGGTCATGTCTTTTCCGGGTGCAACGTCGAGAATGTGGCATATCCCGAGGGGACCTGCGCGGAAGCAGGTGCAATTGCCGCAATGGTGGCCGCGGGCGAGCAGGAACTGACCGAGGTCTACGTGGTTGCCTCCAGCCCTCAGCCTGTGCCGCCTTGCGGTGGATGCCGTCAGAAGCTGGCCGAGTTTGGCAAGCGCGATGTAAAGGTTACTCTGGCAACCGTCGATGGTGCGGAGTTTGAGACAACCATCGGAGATTTGCTGCCGGGTGCGTTCGACGCGTCGCACATGGAGGATGTCTGAACGCATGGACGCCCGTTCAATCATAGCCAAACTGCGCAGGCACGAAGTCCCAGGCCGCGACGAGCTTATCTGGTTCGCGCAAGGGTTGGCAGACGGCAGCGTCAGCGATGCGCAGGCCGGGGCGTTTGCCATGGCCGTCTGTATGGGCGGGCTGGGTCCTCAGGGGCGTGCGGACTTGACGATTGCGATGCGCGATAGCGGCGATGTTCTCGGTTGGGATGTGGACGGGCCGGTGATCGACAAGCACTCGACCGGTGGGGTCGGGGACTGCGTCAGCCTTGTGCTGGCTCCGGCGCTGGCGGAATGTGGTGCTTATGTGCCGATGATCTCGGGTCGGGGTTTGGGGCACACGGGTGGAACATTGGACAAGCTCGAGGCGATTCCGGGTGTCAGCACTCAGATCAGTCAGGACCGACTTGCGCAGATATTGCGCGAATCGGGTGCGGCTATCGTCGGCGCGACGGGCCAGATTGCACCGGCGGACAAGCGGCTTTATGCAGTTCGGGACGTGACGGCGACGGTCGAAAGTCTGGATCTGATCACAGCGTCGATCCTGTCCAAAAAGCTGGCGGCCAGCCCGGATGCGTTGGTTCTTGACGTCAAGGTTGGCAGCGGTGCCTTTATGAAAACAATTGAGGATGCCCGCAAGCTGGCCACAGCATTGACCGAGACTGCGAACGCGGCTGGGTGCCGGACTTCGGCGGTGATCACGGACATGAACCAGCCTTTGGCCCCGGCGCTGGGCAATGCACTGGAGGTCGCGGAAGTGATGAAGGTTCTGACCGGTCCTGGCGCTTCGCCACTGGTGGACATTTCTGCCGAGTTGGGCGGCGTCCTGCTGGCCGATGCAGGCATGTGCATCTCGGTCGAGGAGGGGCGTGAGCAGATCGCCAAGATCATCCGTGACGGTCGCGCCGCCGAACGGTTTGGCCGCATGATGGCAGCGGTTGGTGGTCCTGTGAAATTCGTCGATACCTGGACCCGTTTCCTGCCTGAGGCGAGCGTTATTCAGGAGGTTCCTGCCCCCGAAGACGGTTACGTCTCCGCCATCGACGGAGAGGCGCTGGGCCTTGCCGTGGTCGCGCTGGGTGGCGGCCGCCAGGTCGAAAGTGATGAGATCGATCCGGCAGTAGGAATATCCAACATCCTCAGGCTGGGGGATCGTGTGTCAAAAGGTTCACCCATTGCCGTGGTCCACGCTGCACGGGAAGGCGCTGCACGGCGGGCAGCGGAAACTGTGCTGAGTGCGATGACAATCAGCGATACAGTTCCAAAGCTGCCCGATCTGATCCACGAAAGGATCAGCGTATGAGCCGAGCGTTTCTTGTCGTCATGGATTCCGTCGGAATAGGCGGGGCACCTGATGCAGACCGGTTTTTCAACGGTGATGTTCCGGATGCCGGGGCAAACACGCTGGCCCATATCGCCCAAGCCTGCGCGGAAGGCCGCGCAGTAGATGGGCGCACCGGCCCGTTGCACCTGCCCAACCTGGACGCGCTGGGTTTGGGCGCGGCTGTGCGGCTGGCGTCTGGAGACGCCACTCCGGGCCTCGATGCCGAACCTGCTGGACTATGGGGTTGCGCGCGTGAGCATTCGCCGGGTAAGGACACGCCCTCAGGCCACTGGGAACTGGCGGGCCTGCCGGTGCCTTGGGATTGGCATTACTTTCCAAACACGGTTCCGGCTTTTCCAGCGGAACTGAGCCGCGCGGCAGCCGAAGCTGCCGGGACCGAAGGTATTCTTGGTGACTGCCACGCGTCGGGGACAGCGATCATAGCCGAACTGGGTGCCGAACATATGCGCACCGGTTGGCCGATCTGCTACACATCCGCTGACAGTGTGTTTCAGATCGCGGCCCATGAGGAAAGCTTTGGGCTTGAGCGGTTGTTGGACATGTGCCGCGCGCTTGCTCCGCGCTTGCACAAGATGAAATTGGGGCGTGTCATCGCGCGCCCCTTTGTCGGAACGCCTGAGACGGGGTTCGAACGGACGACCAATCGCAAGGATTTCGCCATTCTGCCCCCGGCACCGGTGCTGACCAACTGGGTGCAGGATGCAGGGCGACGGGTTCATGCAGTGGGCAAGATCGGCGACATCTTCTCGATGCAGGGGATCGACACGCTGCGCAAAGGGTCGGATGCCCAGCTGATGCAGCACCTGTCTGATCTTATAGACGAGGCGGAAGAGGGCAGTCTGACCTTCGCCAACTTTGTCGAATTTGACAGCCTTTATGGGCATCGCCGCGACATCAGCGGCTATGCCCGAGCGTTGGAATGGTTTGACCGCGAGATCGGGGGTATCCTGAAGAAACTTCGACCAGGCGATCTGTTGCTGTTAACAGCTGATCATGGCAATGACCCAAGCTGGACCGGAACAGATCACACCCGTGAACAGGTTCCGGTTCTGATTGCGGGGCAGGGTACCGGACAAATCGGGCAAGTAGATTTTACCGATATTGCGGCCAGCATTGCCCACCATCTGAACATTCCGGCGCAAGGGCCGGGAAGGAACTTTTTATGAGCGTTGCAGACCTGCCCAAAATTGAACTGCATCTTCACCACGAAGGCGCGGCACCTCCGGCCTTCATCCGCCAGCTTGCCCACGAAAAACGCGTTGACCTGAGCGGTATCTTCAAGGCAGACGGATCTTATGATTTTCGTGATTTCGCGCATTTCCTGAGCGTGTACGAAGCCGCTTGCGAAGTTCTGAAAACGCCCGAAGACTTCCGGCGGCTGACATTGGCCATTCTTGAGGAAAGCGCTGAAAATGGCGTGGTTTATTCCGAGACCTTCCTCAGCCCTGATTTTTGCGGCGGTGGCGACCTGCATGCGTGGCGGGATTATCTGAATGCCATTCAGGATGCGGCAGACGAAGCCGAGCGTAAATTCGATATCACCTTGCGCGGTGTCGTTACCTGTGTCCGCCATTTTGGCCCCGAACAAGCCAGGCGGAGTGCCCATTGTGCGGCCGAGACCGCCGGAAACTGGATCACCGGTTTTGGCATGGGCGGCAACGAATCCATTGGCACGCAGGGTGACTTCAAATGGTCTTTCGAATGTGCCCGCGAAGCCGGGCTGCGCCTGACCACGCATGCGGGTGAGTTTGGCGGTCCTGACAGTGTGCGCGACGCTGTGCGCGATCTGGGGGTTGAGCGTATCGGGCACGGCGTCCGCGCCATCGAAGACCTTGAACTTGTTCGTGAACTGGTTGACCGGGATGTCACGCTTGAGGTGTGTCCGGGTTCGAATGTGGTTCTGGGTCTTTTCCCAGATTTTGCCGCCCACCCCATCGCGAAACTGCGCGATGCGGGCGTAAAGGTTACGATTTCCACCGACGATCCTCCGTTTTTTCACACGACCATGCGGCGGGAATATGAGATGTTGAACGCGGCGTTCGGCTGGGAGGCCGGGGATTTTGCGGCATTGAATGAGACGGCCCTGAACGCGGCCTTCTGTGATGATGACACCCGCGCGCGGGTCAAGAAAAGATTGGAGAACACATGAGCGAACACCTGACCGTCGTCGATCACCCGCTGGTGCAACACAAGCTGACGCTCATGCGGGACAAGGGCACCTCGACCGCCGGGTTCCGGCAGTTGCTGCGCGAGATCACATTGCTTCTGGCCTACGAGGTCACGCGCGACATTCCCCTGACCACGCGCAATATCGAAACGCCGATGGAAGAAATGGACGCCCCCATACTGGCAGGTAAGAAAATGGCGCTGGTGTCAATCCTGCGCGCCGGAAACGGGATGTTGGATGGGGTGCTGGAACTTGTGCCTTCAGCACGCGTCGGTTTTGTGGGCCTATATCGCGACGAAGAAACGCTGAAACCCGTACAGTATTATTTCAAGGCCCCCGAAAGCCTGAAGGACCGTTTGGTCATTGCGGTGGATCCGATGCTGGCGACTGGTAACAGCTCGGCCGCGGCCATTGACCTGCTGAAACAGGCCGGGGCGACGGATATTCGCTTTCTGTGCCTGTTGGCGGCACCCGAAGGTGTCGCGCGGATGAAAGAAGCACACCCTGACGTGCGTATCGTCACGGCAGCGCTGGACCGCGAGTTGAACTCGAAAGGCTACATCATGCCCGGTCTGGGGGATGCCGGTGACCGGATGTTCGGAACCAAGTGATCCGGTTTATTCGCCGCAAATATTCTGTAGCCGTACCCAGTCGCGGTCCGGCAGCACCTGTTCCAGCGCCCTTCCCGCCATTGGATCCGCTTCGATCAGGCCAAGAACCGTTTCGCCGGTCACATCACGGGCATAGGCGTAGGGGGTTGAGGGAAGCGCGCTTTGCGAGAACATCGCCAGCACGTCATCGTCAGAAATGGCCGGACGGGGCTGTGACAGGACCTGCTCGGTATATGTGTCGATAATCTCGGGCGTCAGTCCGCCGGTTGTCAGCAGCCTAAAGGCTGAGGTCGCGCCGGTTCTGTCCAGCAGGTCATCAAGCGGATCCTTTTGCGCGGCCCGCGCCCGTTCTGCAATCACATAACCCGCTGCAACGGCAGGATCTTCGTAATCCTCGACCAAAGCACGGCTGAGCAGGACAGTGCCGCCAGGCAAGCTGAGGCTGTCTTGAACGCCTGCTGGAAGAATGATGATCTGCCGTACGCCAGTGCGCCGGGCCAGCTGTTCCAATGAATCCCGAGCATCCCGCGACGTACAGGCCCGGCCCGAGACGCGCTCGATCCGATGCAGGATCATATCGCCGATCTCTTGCCGCTTGACCTGGGGCACGACCGAGACAACATGGTTTTGCAGCGCACCGGGCAGCCAGAACAGCAACAGGGCCAGCACAGCGGCCACGACGCCTCCGACACTCAGCCAGCGCAAACGCCCCGGGTGGGGGCGGGACCGATCAATAGCGCGCTGCAATCGGTCGATCGCTTCAAGCATCGTGGTTTCGGATTCGGCCAGCTCAAGCGTTTCATCCGGATCACCGTCCGGGTTGAATATGGCCGGAAAGGAACCAGGGTTCTGGCGTTCAAGTGCTGCCAGCGACCAGTGGGTCAGCGCCCTGTCATTGAAATCGGAAATGGTCAGGGTGGCTTCACCGATAGACACCACAACCTCGCGCCGCTGTTCATCGGGCGAAGGGCGCCACAGACCGGTGGCTTCGATCCGCTGGTACTGTTTCAGGGCCGTCATCTGGGTGGGTCTGCTCGAGTTTGTTTTGCTGCAGCTTAGCATGGTGAAATCGCAGGGCGCAAACCTGTTGCGCAGTCATTGCGAATTGTGCTGGATACCCGAAAGGATCGAGACTGTCGGTCCACGATCACAATCAGGACACGACTTCATGCAGGCGCATTCCTCATCTTCTGCTGTGCTGGCTTCGGCCCTGATGGTCAGTGCGATGGCAATTGTCGGCGTTATCGACAATGTTGTGATCCTATTGGCCGAAACCGTCGGGCTGTGGCAGTTTCATATGACCCGTGCGCTTTTGATGCTGCCGCTGATCGTCGGCCTGTCGTTTCTGGGGCTGGGTAGGCTGCGGCCTGTGCGATGGGGACCTGTCATTTTGCGCAGCGCCCTGATCACCACAGCAATGTTCTTTTATTTTGCATCCCTTGCCATGATGCCAATTGCGCAGGCGCTGGCAGGGTTGTTCACATCACCGATTTTTGTGCTGTTAATCTCCTCTCTGGTGCTCAGACAATCGATAGGGCCGTGGCGCATACTGGCCGTGCTGATTGGATTTACCGGCATCCTTCTGGTGTTGCAGCCAAACCCCAGCGATTTCGACCTGCGTACGTTGGTGCCTGTGGCGGCGGGGTTTTTCTATGCCTTCAGTTCGATCCTAACGCGTACGCATTGTTCGCGGGAAAGCACTGTGGCCATGCTGGCTGTCATGGTCATAACAATGGGTCTGGCCGGGGCGTTGGGGGTCACGTTCCTGACAATCTCGCCGGTTGTTACGGCAGACGGTGCCGAGGGGTTTGTTACGCGTGGGTGGGTCTGGGATATGGGACCTGCCATACCGTGGCTGGTTACTCAGGCTGTCGGTTCAACAATCGCGGTTTTCATGCTGATCAAGGCATATCAAGTGGGTGAGCCGTCTTATGTGGCGGTGTTCGAGTATTCTGTCATGATCTTCGGCCCGCTCTTCGCATTTGTGGCCTTTGGGCAAACCATTGGCGTCTTTCAGATTTCGGGCATCCTTATGATTGCGGCAGCGGGTCTGTTGCTGGGGTGGCGCGCCAGTCGATCATCTGAACAGCAAAAAGTCGCCTGACGCGATTGGGTCGTATGCACGTCTAAGCCAGATCGTTTCGTTACTTCCGTATCCGGTGAAACGCCGTGGATTCGGTGGATCGACAAAAGGCATTCGTTTCAGAAATGGCAAAAATGTCGGATGAGAGTCCTGGAGTGTCCACGAAAACCATCGGCAATTACACGGAATTGGTCAAAATTGGGCGCAAATATGTCTGAAATGTGACGGGTTGGATTTTTGGTGTTAGCTCATTGGCATAAATGTTTTGTGCCAAAAGGGGGTAAGGCACGTGTCCGAAGTAACAAGTATTTCTGTTTATCTGGATCAGCTGCCAGAAGTTGATCGAACCAACAAAAAACAGGCGGTAAATGCGCGCCGTGGCGGGTTTTTGCACGGCACCAAGATCGCCACGACTGCAGGGTGGAAGCCGGTCGAACGGATCGCGGTAGGTGATCTGGTTCGAACCCTCGATCATGGGTTCAAAGAGGTTCGGCGCATCTCAATAAGCGTTGTGGTCATTCCGGCCGATGAGCGCCGGGTCGAGTTCCTGCCGATCCTCGTGCCTGCCCACGCCGCATATAACGGGCGAGCTGTCTGGTTGATGCCCGAACAGGGCATGGCGCTGAACCTGTCCCGGATCAACGCCAAGGCCGATGGACCTTCGGTGTTGCCCGCGCGTTTGCTGAACGGAGCCGGTCGCCTGACGTCACAGGCACCGGGGTCGTCTTTTGAAGTGTTTTCCTTGTTCTTTGATGATGATCAGGTGATCTTTGTCGAAGGCGGATTGCAGGCCTATTGCCCGTCCGGTCGCTTCAACATGCGCGGTGCAACCACCGGAACACGGTACGATGTCGCGGCCGAAGAGGTGGCCTCAGACCTGATCCACTCACTTATAAGCAAGGGCGATATGTCGGCTCTTGCCAACCCATTGGGTGCGCTGCCTGCACCCATTCCCCAGGAACCGATATTTCCGATCCGCCCGCCGTTTGGGGTCAGGCGACCGGGTCGACCGGGACGCCCAAGCGCGCCGGTTCTGTTCCTGCGGCCCGAATGGCAGATCTAACCAAACACTGACAAGAACGATGCGGGCGCATGGTGACATGCGCCCGCGTCATTGGATTAAGCGGCTTTTGCTTCAGGGTTGAAGCGACCGTAGAAGCTCTGACCTTTTTCTGCCATCTCGCGCAGCAGCGTCGGGCAGGCAAAGCGTTCACCGTAATTCTCGGCCAATTGATCGCAACGTTCGGCCGCGTAGGGCGTGCCGATGATGTCCAGCCAGCTGAACGGACCACCCGACCACGGGGCAAAGCCCCAGCCCAGAATTGCACCGACATCACCCTCGCGGATGTCTTCCAAAACACCCTCTTCCAGCGCGCGGACAGCTTCCAGAACCTGAGCAAACATCAGACGTTCCTGCACTTCGATCAGGTCAGGCTGGTCATCGGCAAGCGGATACTTGTCTTGCAGGCCCTTCCAGTATTCGACGCGCTTGCCCTTCTCGTCATAGTCGAAGAAACCGGCATTTGCCTTGCGCCCCAGACGGCCCTGTTCCTCCATCCAGAAGATCAGATCGTCCGAGGGGCTTTCCGGATAGGCATCGCCCATCGCCGCCTTTGTCGCGCGGGCGATCTTGGCACCCAGATCAATTGAGGTTTCGTCGGTCAGTTGGATCGGACCGACCGGGAAGCCCAACTGCCGCGCGGCGTTGTCGATCAAAACGGGGCTGACGCCTTCAGTGACCATGCGCGCGCCTTCGTTGATATATGGAATGATGCAGCGGTTTGCGTAGAAGAAACGCGCATCGTTGACCACGATCGGGGTCTTGCGGATCTGACGCACATAGTCCAGCGCCTTGGCCACTGCACGATCCCCGGTTTCCTTGCCCTTGATGATCTCGACCAGGAACATCTTTTCGACCGGTGAGAAGAAGTGGATGCCGATGAACTGGTCAGCTCGGACAGAGGCTTTGGCCAGATCGCTGATCGGCAGGGTCGATGTGTTCGATGCAAAGATGCAATCTTCGGGGATAATCGCCTCAACCTTTTTCGTCATCTCAGCCTTGACGCCCATGTCTTCAAAGACCGCTTCGATGATCAGGTCACACCCTTTCAGGTTGTCCAGATCCGGCGTTGCAGTGATGCGACCCAGCATGGCCTCTTTTTTCTCAGCCGTGACCTTGCCGCGCTTCATGCCTTTGTCCAGATAGGTCTCGGTATAGGCTTTGCCTTTGTCCGCAGCCTCCTGGTCGCGGTCGATCAGAACAACTTCCATACCGGCCTGCGCCGATACCAGAGCGATACCAGCCCCCATCATGCCCGCGCCCAGAACGCCGATCTTCTTGACTGACTGGTCCGGGACACCAGCGGGGCGCACGGCTCCTTTTTCCAGTGCTTCCTTGTTCAGGAACAGTGACCGGATCATCGCACCTGACGACGGGTTCATCAGCACGGACGTGAACCAGCGCGCTTCGATTTTCAGCGCGGTGTCGAAATCGACCAGAGCGCCTTCGTAAACCGCGCTCAGCAGAGCCTTGGCGGCCGGGAAGGCCCCTTGGGTCTTGCCATTCACCATCGCCGACGCGCCAACGAAGTTCATGAAGCCCGCAGGATGATAGGGGGCGCCACCGGGCATCTTATAACCCTTTGCATCCCATGGTTTGACCAGATCGGCGTCCTTGGCGTTCAGCACCCATTCCTTGGCTGCCGCCATTGGATCGGCTGCGATCTCGTCAACATAGCCTGCGCCTTTGGCTTTCTTGACGTCCAGCATCTTACCTTCAAGCAGCAGCGGAGCCGCCGCAATGGCGCCGACTTTGCGGACCATCCGCGTGGTGCCGCCCGCGCCGGGGAAGATGCCGACCATGATCTCGGGCAGGCCGTACTTTGCCTTTGGGTTCTCGGCCGCAAAGATACGATGGGTGGACAGGGGCAGTTCCATACCGATGCCCGCAGCGGTCCCGGGTAGAACGGTAGCAATCGGCTTGCCGCCCTTCTTGGTCTTGGGGTCCATACCCGCCAGTTCGATCTTGCGCAGCAGGGCGTGCATTTTCATCGTGCCCTCGAACAGACCCTTGGCCGGATTGTCGCCCGCCTGTTCTTTCATCACCGCCAGCAGGTTCAGGTCCATGCCGCCCGCAAATGACCCTTCTTTACCCGAAGTAACAATGATGCCTTTCACCTCATCGTCGGCCAGCGCCTGATCGATGCAATCGCTCAATTCTGCCAGCCCGTCAAAGGACATCACGTTCATGGTCTTCCCGGGCACGTCCCAGGTGATCGTGGCGACGCCGTCTGCGTCTTTGCTCAGAGTGAAATCAGTCATTGTCATCTCCAATCTGGTCAGCCGTCAGCGGGCTGCCATCCTTGCGGGTGAAGGAAAATCCGTTCTCATCAACCTTCACCATCATGTCCATGTCGCTGTAATAGCCGGTCTCGGTCGGGGTCCGTGTGCCCACCACCAGAAAGGTCATGGGCGCATCGGTGTTGTTCACAAGGTGATGGCCGTTGGCCTCACCTGCGGGCCAGGCGGCGCAATCGCCGGGCTGCATCTCGTGCTCGCCATCATCATCGACCAGCGTGCACGAGCCGCTGAGGATGATGGCAAACTCGTCCTGCTTCATGTGGTAATGGCGCAGCGATGACAGGCCCTGCGGATCCAGCCGCACGATGTTGACCCCGTATTGGGTCAGCCCGCCCGCATCGCCCACGCGCTGCGCAAAGCGACCTGTGGTCGCTTCGGCCAGCTTGCCGGGATAGGCCGAGCCGCCCTGAAACGGGATCTTAGAGAGATCCAGCTTGGGCATCAGACACGCTCGATAATGGTTGCCGCACCCATGCCAGATGCAATGCAAAGCGTGGCCAGACCGGTTTCCTTGTCCTGACGCTCAAGTTCATCCAGCAGCGTGCCGATAATCATTGCACCCGTGGCACCCAGCGGGTGACCCATCGCGATCGAGCCACCGTTGACGTTGACCAGTGCGGGATCGACATCAAATGCCTGCTGGAACCGCAGCACGACCGAGGCGAAAGCTTCGTTCACTTCAAACAAGTCCAAATCGCTGATCTTCATGCCATTGTCGGCCAAAATCTTTTCAGTCACCGGAACCGGGCCAGTCAGCATGATGGTCGGATCAGTGCCAATCTTGGCGGTTGCTTTGATGCGGGCACGCGGCTTGAGGCCGTATTTCTCGCCAAATTCCTTGTTGCCGATCAGAACAGCAGCGGCTCCGTCCACGATGCCCGAGCTGTTGCCGGCGTGGTGGATGTGGTTCACGCGCTCAAGATGGGGGTATTTCAGCATCGCAACCTTGTCGAAGCCAGGCATCTGTTCGCCCATCATAGCGAATGACGGGTTAAGCGCACCGAGGCTCTGCATGTCAGTGCCGGGGCGCATGTATTCGTCGCGGTCAAGAATGGTCAGGCCGTTCTGATCCTTGACGGTGATCACGGATTTCTCGAACCGGTTGTCGGCCCAGGCTTCCGCAGCACGTCTTTGCGATTCAACCGCCAGCGCATCCGCGTCATCACGGGTAAAGCCATACTCGGTCGCGATGATGTCGGCCGAGATGCCCTGAGGCACGAAATAGGTCTCCATCGCCAGCGAGGGGTCAACAGCGATTGCTGCACCGTCGCTGCCCATGGCCACGCGACCCATCATCTCGACACCGCCCGCAATATAGGCATCGCCTGCGCCGCCTTTCACCTGGTTTGCGGCCAGGTTCACGGCTTCCATGCCCGAGGCGCAGAAACGGTTGATCGCGAGACCCGGGATCGACTGGTCGAGGTCGGATGCCAGAACGGCCGAGCGCGCAAGACAGCCGCCTTGCTCCATCACTTGCGTGACGTTTCCCCAGATCACGTCTTCGACGGCGTGACCTTCCAGGTTGTTGCGCTCTTTCATCGCGTTCAGGGTCAGGGCGGACAGGCGCACCGAGGTTACCTCGTGCAGGCTGCCATCCTTGCGGCCCTTGCCGCGCGGCGTGCGCAGGGCGTCATAGATATAGGCTTCGGTCATGGGTCTTCTCCTCAAGCTCGATCCGACGGGTTGCCGGGCATCAGGTCATAGGGGTGTTTCCAGCCGGGCTGTTCGGACAAGCGGGTCAGCCAGGCGTCGATATGGGGCCAGTCGGCACGGTCAAAGCCAAATGGTTCAGGGTAATACAGATAACCACAGCAGCTAAGGTCGGCGTTGGTCACACCATCACCAACGATCCAGTCGCGACCATCCAGGTGGTTGTTCAGGATTTCATAAGCCGCCTTCAAACGTCCTTTATTGAATGCAATGACATCAGGGTTGCGGTGCTGCACGGGTAGGAAATTGATCAGGAACCGCGTCAAACCTGCCATTGAGCTGAGTTTGTGATTGTCCCACAAAACCCAACGCAGAATATCGTAGTCTTCTTCCCGGTCCTTGCCACCGAACTTGCCGGATTTCTCCGTGACATAGGCCTGAATCGCACCGGATTGGCTGGTGTGAAAATCTCCATCGACCAGAACTGGTGCTTCACCCAACTCGTTTACGTCAGCACGATATTCCGGCGTGCGGGTTACACCTTTGAAGAAATCGACAAAGACCGGTTCCCACTCCAAACCGGACATTTCCAGAGCCAAAGCAGCCTTGTAGCTGTTTCCACTTTCTCCGAAGCAATGAAGTTTGATGGTCATGTGCTCGCCCCTCCCAAGGCGCATGTGGCTAGGCCGGATTTGAGTATTTTTGAAAAGATGAAGGGCAGTAGGTAACGTTTCATCAACCATCTTCGTATTCAGTGGTCGTGCGGTACAGGCTGGAGAGCCGATGACCGCAAAAGGTGAAGTCGTTCCTGTCCTGATGGCGAGTGTGCCCGGTGGCAGGGACGCATCGCCGCTTCATCTTTTCACAAATACTCCCGCCGGAGGCGTCCGGCATTCAAATTAAAGTCGCCGTTGAGTTTTCTCCGCAGCAGTTCACCTCTTCCGTGCCTCAAGTTCGGAATTGAAGATGCGCAGGCGGTGGGTCAGGTTCTCCTCATCAATCACGCTGTTGAAATTCTCGAACAAGAAAGACAGCGCCTCACCTTCGTCCAGACCGGCATCACGCGCGAACGCTTTGAGTTTGCGATACCCATCTTCAGTCATCGCAACCGGAAAGCGGCGGGTCAGGCGAAAACGTTTTGGCATTTGGTCTCCTCCGGTAAGCTGGGTCCGGGCGGTGTTGCCCGGACCCAGACTGAGATCAGAAGTTCGCCGCGTCCAGTGCCATTACCGTGTCCGCGCCGGTCTGGATTCGCGCCAGATGCATCGCTGTCGCGGGCAGGCGGCGGGCCATGTAGAAACGGCCGGTGGCAATCTTGGTCTCGTAGAATTCTTTGTCCGAGGCTCCACCATCCAGCGCTTCCTGAGCCGCTTTCGCCATTTGCGCCCACATCAGGCCCAGGCAAACATGGCCGAACATGTGCATAAAGTCATAGGAACCGGACAATGCGTTATTCGGGTTCTTCATGCCTTCCTGCATGAAATACATGCCAGCGGCCTGAAGATCCTTGGATGCGGCTTTCAGCGGTTCGATGAACGCCTTGTCGTATGCTTCGTTCTGGCCCGCGTTTTCCTTGCAGAAGGTTTTGACCATCTCGAAGAACGCCATGACGTGCTTGCCGCCATCCTGCGCCAGCTTGCGACCCACAAGATCAAGCGCCTGAACGCCATTTGCACCTTCGTAGATCATCGCGATGCGGGCGTCGCGGGTATATTGCGACATGCCCCATTCTTCGATGTAGCCATGGCCACCATAGACCTGCTGCGCCTGAACGGTCATGTCGTAGCCTTCGTCGGTCAGGAAGCCTTTGATGACCGGGGTCAGCAGCGAGATCAGCCCGTCCGCATCCTTGTCTCCCGCGCGGTGCGCCTTGTCGATCATGGTCGCGCCCCAAAGGATGAACGCGCGCGCGCCTTCGGTAAAGCTTTTCTGATCCATCAGGTTGCGACGGATATCAGGATGCACGATCAGAGGATCGGCCGGACCATCCGGGTTCTTGACACCGGTCACATCGCGACCCTGCAAACGGTCCTTGGCGTATTCCAGAGCATTCTGATAGGCCGCTTCGGCTTGCGACAGGCCCTGCATGCCCACCCCCAGACGCGCTTCGTTCATCATGGTGAACATGGCGCGCATGCCCTTGTGCTCTTCGCCCAGCAGCCAGCCGGTGGCTTCGTCATAGTTCATGACGCAGGTCGAGTTGCCGTGGATACCCATTTTCTCTTCGATCTTGCCGACCGATACGCCGTTGCGCTCGCCCAGGCTGCCGTCTTCGTTCACAATGAACTTGGGCACAATGAACAGCGACACGCCTTTGATGCCCTCGGGGCCACCCGAGATCTTGGCCAGCACCAGATGGACGATGTTGTTTGCCATGTCGTGGTCGCCAGCCGAGATAAAGATCTTCTGGCCGGAGATCTTGTAGCTGCCGTCACCCTGCGGTTCTGCTTTGGTGCGCATCAGGCCCAGATCGGTGCCACAATGCGGTTCGGTCAGGTTCATGGTGCCGGTCCATTCGCAGCTGACCATGTTGGGCAGGTATTTGTTCTTCTGCTCGTCTGTCCCGTGCGCCAGAATGGCCGAGGCCGCGCCGTGGGTCAGGCCCTGATACATGGTGAAAGCCTGGTTGGAGCCCGAGAACATCTCACCCACAGCTGTGCCGATCACGTAAGGCATGTTCTGGCCACCATACTCTTCCGGCATGTCGAGGCCAGTCCAGCCACCTTCCTTCATCTGCTCGAAGGCGTCTTTGAACCCGGTAGGGGTGTACACAATGCCGTTTTCCAACCGGCACCCTTCGGTGTCACCAACAACGTTCAAAGGATGCAGGACGTTGGTGGCAACCTTGCCTGCTTCTTCCAGAACTGCGCCGGTGAATTCGGGCTCCAGTTCGTCATAGCCGGGGATGTCCGACTGCGAGACTTTCAGAACATCGTGCAGAATGAACTGCATGTCTTTGGTTGGCGCGTTGTAAACGGGCATGTGAAGCTCCCTTAATTCATATGTCCGGAAGGCAGGGCGAGGTTACTCGGCCGCCTTCTTTTCCTGTTTCATCGAGGCGATGACTTTCTCGCCCCAGCGCAACTGCTCTTTCAGATCGTCGATGGCCTGCGTCAGCTCTTCGCGGCGCGATTCCATGTCAGCCAGACGCTCGCACGCGATTTCATAAGTGCGATTCATCTGGGTGACCTGTTGATCGCCCACATGGTAGAGATCCAGCAGCTGTCGAATTTCCTCGAGGCTGAACCCGAATCTTTTGCCGCGCAGGATCAGCTTCAGCCGCGCCCGGTCACGTTTGGTGAACAGACGTTTTTGGCCTTCGCGGATCGGGAACAGTAGTTCCTTTGCCTCATAGAACCGCAAGGTGCGTGGTGTGACATCATAGGTCTCGCACATCTCGCGGATGGTCATCACATCTTCGGTCATTCGTCATACTCTCGTCACTGGCGTCATGAAACATGAGTTGCGCAGTTGGTGGGTGCTTTACAACATGTGAGTGACGTTTACGTAATCCAGACGCTGCGTCACTTTGAAGTTGACGTAACATCCGTGCACGTAAGGGGCTTTCGGCGTAATTTTGTTACCGTTACGTCAACTGATTTCCGGCATGAATAAACGGGTGCCTTGAAGGGGATGCGCACCGGTTTCGACAGGTTCTGCCACCTGCAATGCTTGATTATGAAATATCGGAAAAGGTTATTCCAGCGACTTGGCCGTTTGGTCGCGCAGGCTTTTGAGTTCGTCCATTGCCTCATCCAGTTGCTGTCGCTGCTGCTGAAGCTCACTCATCTGGCGGTCCGCCATTTCGACAAAGGTGGCCATCTGGGCCTCGTTTCCCTGATCTTCATAGATCAGTAGCCATTGGCGAATCTCTTCTAGAGGAAAACCAAACTTTCGGCCGCGCATGATCAGTTTCATCCGCGCGCATTCCCGGGGCCCGTAAAAGCGCGAACGCCCTTCGCGGTCCGGTTGCAAAAGCTCGATATATTCGTAGTAGCGCAGGGTGCGCGGCGTCACGTCAAACTCGGCGCACATTTCTTTGAATGACAAACGGTTGTTGGACATTCCCGGTCTCCTCGTCAGCAACCTAGGCGGTCCCGATCCCAAGCGCAACAGGTAGGCTTGCTCTTTACCGGAACACCGGCTCATAAAGGCGGTGCAGAGAACAGGACGCATACTTATGGTCGATAAGACAGTTTTAGCCCGCCAGTTTATCGAGGCGATCCCCCATGCGCGGGCATTGAACCTTACGCTCACGCAGATCGGCGAGGGTGAGGCAGAGATAACTCTGCCCTACAACAAAGACCTGATCGGGGATCCGCGTACAGCGGTGATTCATGGGGGAGCGATATCCACGATTCTGGACACCTGTTGTGGCGCTGCGGTGATGAGCCACCCATCGGCCCCCGGAGGAACCGCAACAATCGATCTGCGGATAGACTATATGCGCGCGGCGACGCCAGGTCAGACGATTACTGCACATGCCGTCTGTCACCATATCACGCGAAACGTTGCCTTCGTGCGGGCCACCGCAATGGACAACGACACGGACCTGCCGGTGGCGACAGCCTCAGGGTCCTTTACGGTTGAAGGGAAGTAATATGCCAAGACCTCGTCCCGAGCCGATGCAGGTGGTCAAGCAGCGCCGCGATGCAGCCCTGCGTGCGCTTGTCGACGGCGTACCGTATATACGTTTCCTGAACATCAGTTTTGACAGGCGCGGGGATGAGCTGACCGGCGTTTTGAATTTCGATGACAAGTTGATCGGCAATCCGTTTCTGCCTGCAATTCATGGTGGTGTGACGGCTGCCTTTTTGGAAGTGACAGCCGTTATCACGCTGAGCTGGGAACACATGTTCCCAAGTATTGAAAGCGGAGAGATCGATGCAGAGGCCATCGTGTCAGACGAAAGCATCCGGTTTCCCAAGACGATCGACTTTACCGTTGACTATCTGCGTTCGGGCTTGCCGCGAGACGCCTATGCGCGGGCATTTATCAGCCGGTCGGGGCGGCGTTACGCCTCGGTACGGGTTGAAGCCTGGCAGGACAATCATGCGAAACTGTTTGCGCAGGCCTCCGGGCATTTCCTGATGCCGCAACCGCCTCGGGGCAAGAGCTGACCATGCAGGACGCCTCGGCGCCCATCACGCATCGACGGGTACTGAAGATCGCTGTGCCGATTGTCCTGTCGAACGCCACCGTTCCGATTCTGGGGGCAGTTGATACCGGCGTTGTCGGCCAGTTGGGGCAGGCTGCGCCTATTGGTGCGGTCGGGATCGGTGCAGTGATCCTGTCAACGATCTACTGGATCTTCGGTTTCTTGCGGATGGGAACCACCGGGATGGCGGCGCAGGCACGCGGGGCAGGCGACGCTGTTGAAACCCGGGCATTGCTGATGCGCGGCCTGATGCTTGGCGGCGCGGCTGGGCTGTTCTTTATCCTTACACAAGTGGCCGTGTTCGCGGGTGCGTTCGCTTTATCTCCGGCGAGCCCCGAGGTCGAAACGCTCGCCCGCGCCTATCTTGAGATTCGAATTTGGGGGGCGCCAGCAACTATCGCGCTTTATGCGGTTACCGGATGGTTGATTGCGGTTGAACGCACGCGTGGGGTTTTTGTTCTTCAGGTCTGGATGAACGGATTGAACATCGTTCTGGACCTGTGGTTTGTGCTTGGTCTTGGCTGGGGTGTCGAAGGGGTTGCCATAGCCACTTTGATCGCGGAATGGACAGGTCTGGCGCTGGGCCTTTGGCTGTGTCGGGATGGGTTCGAAGACGGAATCTGGCGTGACTGGGCCCGCATATTTGACGCTGCCCGACTGCGCCGGATGTTGCAGGTCAACGGCGATATCATGATCCGGTCGGTTTTGCTGACCGGATCCTTCACGACCTTTCTTTTCGTCGGTTCGGATCTGGGTGATGTCAATCTGGCGGCCAATCAGGTCTTGCTTCAGTTTCTTGAAATCACGGCTTTCGCGCTGGACGGGTTCGCCTTTTCCGCCGAGGCGCTGGTCGGAAGCGCGGTGGGTGCCAGAGACAGGTATCAGGTGCGCCGCGCGTCTGTCATGACCTCGCAATGGGGTGTCGGGGGCGCCCTGTTACTGGGTGCGGTTTTCTTTGTCGCCGGACCGGCGTTGATCGACCTCATGTCGACCTCACCGCAGGTGCGCGAGGCCGGGCGCGAGTTTCTTGTCTGGGCCGCGTTGGCACCCGTTATCGGTGTGGCAAGCTGGATGTTTGACGGAATCTACATAGGCGCCACCTGGACCCGGGCAATGCGCAGCGCGATGTTCCAATCGGTTGTGATCTATCTGGTTGCGCTGTTTATTCTGGTGCCGAGTTTCGGAAATCACGGCCTGTGGGCCGCGTTGATGGTGCTTAATATCGCGCGCGGCGTGACTTTAGGATGGCGCTATCCCAAGCTCGAGGCGCAGGTGGCCTAGAGCAGCGCAAGAAGGTTTTCCGGTGGACGCCCGATGGCGGCTTTATCCCCCGCAATGGCAAGCGGACGTTCAATCAGGATCGGGTTTTCAGCCATGGCCCGGATCAGGGCGTCGTCTGGCGAGGTCTTTGTCAGCCCCAGTTCCTTGAACCGGGATTCTCCGGTGCGCATCATCTCGACGGGCGAAAGCCCCAAGGCGGATTGTGCCGCTCGCAGCTCATCAATTGATGGTGCATCCTCAAGATATTTGCGCACCGTGACCCGTGCACCATTTTCTTCCAGCAATGCAAGACCGGCGCGGGATTTTGAACAGCGCGGGTTGTGCCAATATTCGATCATAGCCAGTCCTCTCGTTTGCTGCCGACGGCCTGAGCCACATTGTCAAAGCCGTCGCAGGCCAGCAGTTCATCCAGCCCGTTCGCAATGTCAGCCGCCAGAGAAATGCCGCCATACACCATCGCCGTATAGAACTGCACAGCAGATGCCCCGGCGCAGATCTTGGCATAGGCCTGTTCCGCATTGCTGATGCCACCGACGCCGATCAGGGGAATGTCACCCCCGGTCAACTGGCTGAGCCGCGCCAGAACACGTGTTGATTTCTCGAACAGCGGTGCGCCGGACAGTCCGCCGGTTTCACCTTTGTGCGAACTGCGCAACCCGTCACGCGACAGGGTGGTGTTGGTGGCGATCACGGCATCCACACGGGTCTCGCGCGCAACATCAGCAATGTCCTGCAACTCGGCATCGGTCAGGTCCGGCGCGATTTTCAGGAAGATGGGCAGCGGGCGAGGCAGCGCATCACGGGTTTCAATCACACCGTTCAAAAGCGCGCTTAGCGCCGCCTTGCCCTGCAAATCCCGCAGCTTTTCCGTATTCGGGGATGACACGTTGACGGTGGCAAAATCCAGATGCGGGGCACAATATGCCAGCACCTTGACGAAATCACCTGCGCGATCCTCGCTGTCCTTGTTGGCACCCAGATTCAGGCCGATCACCGCATTTTGGGGGCGATCAGCAAGCCGTTTTGCCATCACCTCCATGCCTTCGTTGTTGAAGCCAAAACGGTTGATCGCCGCTTTGTCCTCGGTCAGGCGAAACAGGCGTGGTTTGGGGTTTCCCGGTTGCGGGCGCGGTGTGACGGCCCCGACTTCGATGAAACCGAACCCTGCGCGCGACAGCGGCGTCAGAACTTCACCGTTTTTGTCGAAGCCCGCGGCCAATCCTACCGGGTTAGGCAGGTCCAACCCGGCAAGGCTTGTTTTCAGGCGCGGCGTTGTCACCGGCCCCGGCGCAGGCGCAAGCCCCGCCTTCAAAGCCCTGATCGACATCCCGTGGGCGGTTTCGGGGTCCATGCAGTGCAGGGCTGCAAGCCCGAATTTCTCGGTCAGTTTCATCCGAACGCTTTCCTGCTTTCGCTTGATCCGCACCGGATCAGGCGCGAGGTCTCTACCGCAGCCTGCCGATGGACCACCGCCGCCCGGTAGGCCGGATCGGTCACCATTTCAAGAAACGCATATGCAGTCGGATAGCGTGCGATAAAGACGGCATCCCATACCTCATCAGCCGGTCCGATCAGTGTCGTTTCAAAGACACCCCGCCATAGGATGCTTGCCCCGATACGGCCAATGATTGGGGCGGTTTCAGTCCCGTATTTCTGATAGGCCTGCGCCCCGGTCAACCCTGCGCCCGCCAATTCATGTGATTTGGGATACTGCGCCTCGGCGCGGAACTTCACCAGATTGAGCATTTCGATCGGCTGGTCGCGGTCCAGGGCCTTGAACGCCTCGAACTGGCCGCGATCCGGATCGACATAAGATATCATGCCATGTCCTCGGGAAACTGATGTGCCGTGCCGACAAAAGGCAGGGGTCGCGCCCAGACAACGTCGCTTAACCTGATCTGACGATACAGATGTGGAAACAGGGCGTCTCCTCGCGACACTTCCCATTTCAGGTCATCGCCCATGGCATCGGCATCACAGGCCAACAGCGTAAGCCCTTCAACGCCCGCAAAATGCTTGGCAGCGGTTTCAGCAGCTTGTTCAGCGGTAGAAAAGTGAACAAACCCGTCTGACACGTCAATGGGTGCTCCGTCTGTGGCGCCCAGACTTTGCAGTTCAGCCCATTCGACGGCTCGGAAAATCTTGTAGATCAGCATGATGACCTGATGCCCCGCACGGCGCTTGGAATCAAGCTGGATTTCTCCTTTGACTCTCGGTCGACATAAGCGCACGATCCCCGGCAATAATAACAGGGAGTTCCAAGATGTTGACCCGATTTTTAACTTCGGTCGCGGTGGTGGGCCTGACGGCGGGTGCCGCAGCAGCCGATTACAAGCTGACAATTCTGCACACCAACGATTTCCATTCGCGCTTTGAGCCGATCAACAAATACGACAGCGGTTGCGGTGAGGAAGACAATGCAGAAGGCAAATGCTTTGGCGGATCGGCGCGCCTTGTAACGGCAGTTGCCGACGCGCGCGCACGGGCAGAGAATTCGATTCTGGTGGATGGAGGTGACCAGTTCCAGGGGTCCCTTTTCTATACCTATTACAAGGGCAAGGTCGCAGCCGAGTTCATGAACAAGCTGGGCTATAATGCCATGACCGTTGGCAACCACGAGTTTGATGACGGCCCCGAAGTGTTGCGGGGGTTCATCGACTCGGTCGACTTCCCGGTCCTGATGTCCAACGCCGATATTCACGACGAAGAGCTTTTGACGGACAGGATCAAGAAATCGACCGTTATCGAAGTAGGCGGCGAGAAGATCGGCTTGATCGGCCTGAGCCCAATCGACACGGATGAGCTTGCCTCGCCCGGCCCCAATGTCACGTTCTCGGACCCGGTGCCAGCTGTGCAGGCCGAAGTCGATAAACTGACAGGTGAGGGTGTCAACAAGATCATCGTTCTCAGCCATTCCGGCTATGGCGTCGATCAGCGTGTCGCGCAAGAGACGACTGGTGTTGACGTGATCGTCGGCGGGCATTCGAACACGTATCTTTCGAATGTGTCGGATAAGGCGGCAGGTCCGTACCCAACAGTGGTAAACGGCGTACAGATCGTTCAGGCCTATGCCTATGGCAAGTTTCTGGGCGAATTGAACGTCACTTTCGATGACGATGGCAAAGTGATCGAGGCAGCTGGCGAGCCTTTGATCATGGACAACGCTGTGACCGAGGATCAGGCCGCGCTGGACCGGATTGCGGAACTGGCGGTGCCTTTGGATGAAATCCGCAACAAGGTTGTTGCAAGCGCTGCAGAAGCCATTGAAGGGGATCGCTCAATTTGCCGCGTGCAGGAATGCCAGATGGGCAACCTGGTTGCCGATGCGATGCTGGCGCGTGTGGCGGATCAGGGCGTTCAGATTGCCATTGCCAACTCGGGTGGATTGCGGGCTTCTATCGATCCCGGTGATGTGACCATGGGCGAGGTTCTGACGGTGTTGCCTTTCCAGAATACACTGTCGACCTTTGAAATCAGCGGACAGGGTGTCATTGACGCACTCGAAAATGGCGTAAGTCAGGTGGAAGAAGTGAAAGGCCGTTTTCCGCAAGTCGCCGGTCTTAGCTTTACCTGGGACCCAAGCGTGGCACCGAACGAGGGGCGCGTCAGCGAGGTGATGATTGCCGAGGGTGACGGTTTTATTCCGATCGACCCGAACAAGACCTACCTGGTCGTCACCAACAACTACGTCCGCAACGGTGGTGACGGGTACAAGATGTTCGAAGGCGATGACAAGAACGCCTATGACTTCGGCCCGGACCTTGCGGATGTCACCGCGGAATACCTGGCGGAAAATGCACCCTATCAGCCGTATGTAGACGGGCGTATCAAACAGAAGTAACTGGGCTTACGACAAAGACAAAAGCCGCATCCCTGTGATGCGGCTTTTTTGTTTGGGAACGGATCAGCTGAAATCATATTCCGGCCAGAGTTTCGGATCGAACCCGTCCAGCATCGGTTTGATGTGCTCAGCAACCCCGCGCCAGCCGCCGATAGACTTGGTCGAGATCTTGTTGCGCACCTGATCGATGCTTGCCGTACGTACCTGTTTGGTGTTTTTCTCGGGGTGCATCATCGTTTCGTTCCACTCCAAATCGCAGAACGCAGCAACCTGCTGGCTGTAGGTTTTCGGGTCGGCCACCAGTTCTTCGTAAGGTACCGTCAGAATACGATTTCCGAACACGGTATCCCAATGCGCCATATAACGACGATACATATTTGCCGAATGGGCGATGGCCTGCATATTCGAGGCATAGCGCATTCCGCCCGCAGGAAAACATCTGATCCATTTGGACAATCCAACATCACGCGGATCGCGCAGCATGTTGATAATCTTTGCCTTTGGGAAGGCAGACAGCAGGAATCCAATACGTTGATAATTGTGCGGCATCTTATCGACAAAGGCGACAGAGTCGCCCGGAATGGGCGGCATCAATTCGAGGAATTCCCGCGCGAGCTCGGACGCTTTGGCAGCGTCATACTTCTGGCCTTTTTTCTCATACTCACGCGACAGATCGGCCCCCAAAGTCAGTTCGCCGCAACCGGAAATTCCGGGGGCTGAACTCAGCATCATTTCCATCAATGTCGTGCCAGAGCGGGGTTGACCCAGTACAAAGATCGGTGCTGGCCCCTCGGCAAAGCCGGACTCTGGTGCATCGGAATCGACAGGGAACAAGCTGGTGATCCGGAACAGTTTTTCCTCTTCATCCGCCGGGACATAGGGGTTGCCTTGGTGCTGAATTTCATTGGCCCGCGCATAATGCGGCATGGCGGCATTCAACCCGTCTAACTTTGAAATCAAATGCGCCTTGGCGAACTGGAGCTCCAGCTTATCATCTCCCTTTTCGGAGATGGCTTTATTAACGGCTTCTAGCAGCTCCGGAGCTTCTTCTGTGGTTGCAATTGCCGATAATTGCAGCAAAGCCGACATATGTTCGGGTTCGTTTTGAAGAACGCGCCTCAGTATTGCCTTGGACTCGTTCTTTTCACCCGTTTGGTGAAGGTTTACAGACTTAATAAGGGCAATCTTTGTGTTCTCGGGGTCCAACTCGTAGGCGCGGGCGACATCCCGCGAGTTTTCATCGTCAAAGCCGATATTGGCGTAAGCTCTGGCACGTTTTGCAAGAAGGTCCACATTGTCTGGATCGCTCTCCAGCTTCTTGCTCGCATGTTCGATCATCATGCGCCAATTGGTGCCTTTGAGGTGAATTTCATCCAGCACGCGGTTCAGTTCCTGGTTGTTGGGGAATTGCTCCAGCTTTTGTTCGGTATAGTCCAGGGCTTTGGAAATTTGCCCGGTCTGCATCAATGCATTCGCCAGGTTTTCGACAAACTGCAGGTCGTCCGGTTTCATCCGCGAGGCTTCAACAAAATGCGGAATAGATTTCTTGTATTGCTTCATCTCGGTCAAAACAAAGCCGGCGATGGCATGATAATCCGAGTCTTTTGGGAATTTCTTGACACCCAGCTGGGCCTTTTTCAAAGCTTGCGGCAGCTTGCCTGCTTCCAGAAGCGCCAGTGCTTTGCTCTTGAGGGATTGCGTTGTCTGGTATTCCATGTGACCCCGTGAGATCCTGTGCCTGTATCAAGAATGTATCGGTGGTTCATTACCCATGTGCGGACGGTTTGCAATAACTCTTCCCAACGACGCAATGGCGCAGCTGTTTTCAGCGCGCCCGGCAAATGCGCTACCTGTGGTGCCGAATTTCAATGTTTGTCCGACAAATCAGGTACATGTCGTGCGTAGCGGCGAAACAGGCCGCCATCTGGATGCGCTGCGCTGGGGATTTCTGCCACATTGGTACAAGACCGAAACGGCGGGGCCGTTACTGATCAACGCCCGGGCCGAGACCCTGGCGGACAAGCCCGCCTTTCGCGATGCCTGCCGGACGCGCCGCTGCCTGATCATAGCGACTGGGTTCTATGAATGGACAAAAACCAAACAGGGAACGCGCCTGCCTTGGTATATCCACCGTCAGGACAAAGCTCCCATTGCCTTTGCCGGGGTCTGGCAGGACTGGGGCCCTGAAAGCGAACGGCAGGGCACCTGTGCTATCGTGACGACGGCTGCCAACAAATGGCTTGAGGTCATCCATCAGCGAATGCCCTTGATCGTAGAACCCAATGACTGGCCATTGTGGTTGGGTGAAGCCGGAAAAGGGGCCGCGCGGCTGATGCAGCCGGGGAACGAGGATGTGTTGACCTTCCACCGGGTCGGGCCTGCGGTGAACTCGAACCGGGCCAGCGGGCCAGAGCTGATCGAACCTTGTGACGCGTGACCTTTTCATCGGAAACGCAGCAAGCTAGACCTTCGGCATGGCTCTGAAATTTCCTGACCTGACCCAACTTTACGCGCACGGCTATGATACCGTGATCGACGTTCGCAGCCCTGCCGAGTTTGCCGAAGATCATCTGCCGGGTGCAATAAACCTGCCTGTGCTGAACAACGAGGAACGCGCCCGGGTCGGAACCATTTATGTACAGGACAGCCCCTTTCTGGCGCGCAAGCTGGGTGCTGTTATGGTATTCCGCAATGCAGCCAATCACATCGAACACCACCTCAGCCATCATGACGGAGCGTGGCGCCCCTTGGTCTATTGCTGGCGCGGTGGACAGCGTTCCGGATCATTCACATGGATGTTGCAGCAAATTGGCTGGCGCGCCGAAGTGGTAGACGGCGGCTATCGTACCTACCGTCGATTGGTGAACGCTTATTTGTACGATGATCCCTTGCCACATCGGCTGATCGCGCTGGATGGCTACACGGGCACCGCAAAGACCGATCTTTTGGCTCTGTTGCACGCACGAGGCGTACAGATTCTGGACCTTGAAGCGCTGGCCAACCATCGCGGGTCCTTGCTGGGCGAAAGGCCAGGGGGGCAGCCCAGTCAGAAGGGGTTTGAATCTGCCCTGTCCGCTGCGCTGTGTTCAATGGATCCGGCGCGTCCAGTCGTGGTCGAAGCGGAATCATCCAAAATTGGCAGCTTGATCCTGCCACCCAGCCTTTGGAACGCGTTGTGTAATGCTCCGCGTGTGAACATCACGGCTTCGATTGAAGCACGTTCGGCCTATCTGGTGCGGGCTTATGACGACATCCTGTCTGACAGTGACCGTTTGCGTGACCGGTTATCGCCGCTGCGGTTCCATCGCGGGCATGAGGTCGTGGACGGATGGCTGCGATTGATTGATGCGGGTCAAAAACAGGCGCTGACACAGGCGTTGATGGAACAGCATTATGATCCCGCATACACCAAATCCCGGCAATCCCGCCCGGTGCAGGTATTGGCCAGTTTTGATGTGGAAACTTTGGACAACACGGGGCTGAGCAACGCGGCCGCGCAAATTGAAAGCCTTCTGGATCAGCTTTGAAGGCGCAAACCCGGTGTGTCGGTCAGCTGGCCAATGATCATTGCCGTATATCCCGCGTCCAGAAGATCTTGCAGAAGGGTTTCGGCGTCCTTCGCATTCACGGCGGCCAGCAAACCCCCGGCTGTTTGCGGGTCAAAAAGCAGCGCCGCCTTGCCCCCGGACGGAAGATCGGGCGCAATCGCGTTGTTGTCGGCAAAAATCGTTGACCGGACCCCCTGATCCGTCAGCGCAAGCGCGCCGTCCATCACCTTTACCGCGTCCAGTTCAAGCGTAGCGCCGCAATGCGATGCGTCGCAGATGCCTTGCAGATGCCCGGCCAGACCAAACCCGGTCACGTCGGTCATCGCATGGGCGTTGGCCAAAATGCGGGCTGCATCGCCCTGGGGCTGTGTCATATGTTTGTAGGCTGCCGCGACCCAGGCCCCTTCGGCAAGACCAGCCATTTCCGCCGCCATCAGAACACCGCTTCCCAAGGGCTTGGTCAGGATCAGGCGATCCCCCGGCTGACCACCCGCCAATGTAATCGGGGTAGACTTGCACAGGCCAGTCAGCGTGAAACCGACAGTCATCTCATCGCCCATTGAGCTGTGCCCGCCCACGATTTCCGCGCCCGCAGCCCGCATGACGTCACTCGCGACCGACATGATTTCGGACATTGTGCGGCTTTGCAGGGCGGCAGACATGCGCGGCAGGATGATTGTTGCCGTGGCCGCCTGAGGTGCGGCCCCCATGGCCCAGATATCCCCCAGAGCGTGAACGGCAGCGATCCGCGTCATAAGTGCGGGATCGTTGGTGAAAGCCCGCAGGTGGTCGGACGTCATGACTTGCTGCGCCCCGCCTGTTTGCAAAAGCGCGGCATCGTCGCCGGGTAGGGCGGTGATGTCGGTACGAGTAAGGGCGGGGAGGGATTTCAGGGCGAGTTGCAATGCGTCGCGCCCGACCTTTGCTCCACATCCGCCGCACATGGGCTTTTCACCCAAAACCTCATCAAGCCCGGCTGCCCGGTCGCGTGGCAGGGCGGGCGGTGTCATTTGCGGCAGGTCGCGAAACTTGTTCATAAAGGTCTGGTCGATATGGTTCTTCCATGTCCACATCAACGGGCCGCTGAACGATGTTCCCAAACGCTCGGCCAGTGCTGACTTGCCACCCAGTGAGATCAGTTTGAGATAATCTTTTTGCGGTGTGTATTTTCGCATCTGTCCCGCGCCGAGCGCTGCGCGAAGATTATCGTACAAAACCGGCGCTTCGCGCACCGCATAGACACCGGCCTTCGGTCTGGGGTTGTCCGTAAGATGGGCGCAATCCCCGGCGGCAAACACAGCCGGATCACTGGATTGCAGGTAGCCGTTCACTCGGATGTGTCCGTCCTGAAGGTCAAGCCCTGTGTTTGCGATCCAGTCATAGGCGCGGGCTCCGGCGGCACCGGTCACGAAACCAGCCGGAATTGTGCGCCCGTCCTGTAGTTCCACGTGATCCTGCCCGATCCGGGTGATCACCGCGTTTTCAATCACCTCCACACCAAGGTCATGCATTGCAATCCGGATTGTTGCCGCCGCCTTGGGTTTGGTTGCAGTCAGGGCCGAGGCCCTATCGATCAGGGTAATCTGTGCCGCCCGCCCCCTGGCCTTCAACGCATGTGCCATCGCCATGACCAGTTCGACGCCCGCGACGCCGCCACCGATCACAGCGACCGAGGCCGGGCCTTGACCCTTTAGATACTCGGCCCATTTCGCAGCAAAAGGTCCCAGCGGCTTGGCTGGCACTGCATGTTCCGCAAAGCCTGGCAAGGCGGGCATGTCCGACGTGATCCCTACATTGACCGAAGCCACGTCGAAGCCTACCGGAGGATGCCCGAGGACATGCACTTCGTGTGTTTCGGTATCGATGCCATTGACCGTGCCCAAGATCACCCGCGCACCTGCGAAACGGGCCAGTCTGACAAGATCGATATCCAGCTCCCACCGGTCGTAATGTCCGGCGACATATCCGGGCAACATCCCGGAATAGGGAGCGGTGGGGCCGGGGTTGATCACGGTTACCCGCGCGCCGGGCAAAGGGCTCATTCCCCATTTGCGCAGCAGCAGAGCATGGGTGTGGCCGCCGCCAATTAAAACCAGATCACGGGTCAGGGGCAGCGGAGATGTGTGCATTTGTGTTAATTCGCGCTGTGGTCCGGAACATCCTCGACCTGCTCGACAGCGTGGGTGGCCCAAAGCTCATCCTCGCCAGCATCGGGCAGGTCGCTGGGCAGTTCATGACGGTGAATATGCCATTTTGCAATGAACAGGGCCGTGATCGGAGCCGTCAGGAATAAAAACAGCGTGATCAGAAGCTCGTGCAGCGACAGTTTGCCTTCCAGCAGAACGGAATGGGTGATCGAAGCCAGCAACACCCCACCCACGCCTAAAGTTGTCGCCTTGGTCGGTGCGTGAAGGCGGGACATAGGGTCATTCAGCTTGATCATGCCGAAGGACCCGACAAACCCGAAAACACCCGAGATTATAAGGAAAACGGCGATCAGCAGCTCTGCAATGAATGTCATATCACCCTCATTCGATGATGTTGCCGCGCAGCATGAAGCGCGCATATGCCACGGTCGAGACGAAACCCAGCATCGCGATGATCATGGCCGCTTCAAAGAAAATCTCGGTCCCTTTCGACAGGCCATAAAGGATCATCAGGGCAATCGTATTGATGACCATTGTATCCAGAGCCAGAACCCGGGTCCCAACGCCATCCGCGGTGATGATCCGCCACAGACACATCATGATCGCCGCGCCGAAACAGGCAAATGCAAAGTAGATTGCGTATTCGATCATTCGAAAATCTCCTTCAGGCGACGTTCATAGCGCTGCTTGATTTCGTCGCGCACCTGATCTGGGTTCGGCGCGTCCAGGCAATGAACCAGCAGATTGTGCCCCTGTGCTGACAGGTCGCAACTGACGGTGCCGGGCGTCATCGTGATGGTCCCGGCCAGCACGGTTATGGCCTCGGGTGTCCGAAGCTCCAGTGGAATGCACACCCAGTTGGGCCGCCGGTCTTCATTGCGTTTGAACAGGACGATGCGGGCCACGGTCACATTCGCGACGACAATATCCCACAGCACTACGATCATGTACTCGGCGACCATTGGCCAGTTGCGCAGCTTGGGCCTGTCGGGCCAGTAGGGTTGTGTGACAAAGGGAATGATGATCCCAAGGATCAGGCCAAAGACCAGAGAATTCAGCGACGGCTTGTTCGCCAGCAGGATCCAGACGATCGTCAACAAAATGGTCAGGTGAGGGTGCGGAAATATCCGGTGTAGCAGTTTCATCATTCGGCCCCTCCCAATACGGCAGAGATGTAGTTTTCAGGCGCAAACAGCTGCTCTGCGGTTTGGCTTGTATATTCCAGCGCAGGGCCCGCGAACAATGTCAGCAGGATCAGGCCGGCTACTGCGCCGAAAACGGCGGTAAAGGCAAGACCCGGTTGCGGTTCCGGTGCGACTGGTTCAGGGGCAGCCTCGTTTTCCGCAGGCATCTCTATTGGAACAGCCTGAGTGTCGTGGCTTTTCCAGAAGATCAATGTCCCGGCTCTGGCCAGCCCGATAATTGTGACGAAAGAGCTGATCAGAATCACGGCCCAGACCATCGTGGCATCGGAAGCATCGCGCGAGGCGTCCAGCACAAGCAGCTTGCCAATAAATCCGGACAAGGGCGGCATTCCCGCCATTGCTATCGCCCCCACGAAGAACAGCGCGGACACCAGCCCGCTTTGCGGCATGGGGGGCGTTGGTGCGATGGCCCCGCCTCGCCGCGCCATCACCAGATCGGCAACCAGGAACAGCAGGGCTGTCGCCAGTGTCGAATGGAACACATAGTACAGCGCTGCGGCTGTTGCGTCAGGCGTGAATTGCGAGATTGCGATCAACAGGGTGCCCATGGATGCAATCGCGCAGAACGCCACCATGCGGGCGATATGTTTTGACCCCAGAATGCCGATAGTCCCGACAGCCAAAGTGACAAGCGCAGCAGGTTGCAACCACTCACCCGCCAGACCCTCTGTCGCTGCGACATCGGGGCCAAAGGCCAGTGTGAACATCCGCAGAATCGAGTAAGCCCCGACCTTTGTCATGATTGCAAACAGGGCTGCGACGGGCATTGGCGCATTGGCATAGCTGGCAGGTAGCCAGAAATGCAGGGGCAGAACGGCGGCCTTGATGCAAAAGACCAAAAGCAAAAGGACTGCGCCAACCCGCAACAATGCCGTATCCTCGGCCGGGATTTCGGCAACCCTTGTGGCGATATCCGCCATGTTCAGTGTCCCGGTCACGCCATAGATCGTGCCCAAGGCGAACAGGAACAAGGTCGATCCCAACAGGTTGTAAGCCACATATTGCACACCCGCCTTCAACCGTACCGCACCGCCACCATGGGTCATCAGACCGTAAGAGGCGATCAGCAGAACTTCAAAAAACACGAAAAGGTTAAAGGCATCTCCGGTCAGGAATGCGCCGCAGACACCCATAAGCTGAAAATGGAACAGGGCGTGGAAGTGTTTGCCCCTATCATCCCAGCCCGAAGCTATTGCATAGAGGACAATCGGTAAGGCCAGCAGCGCGGTTAGTAGAACCATCATGGCCGACATTCGATCCAGTACCATGACAATGCCAAACGGGGCGGGCCAGTTTCCAAGCTCGTAAACCTGAATATCTCCGCCCGAAGCCTGCGCCGTGATTGTCAGCGCAATCCCAAGCAAGGCCACAACACCGGCAACGGAAAAGATGCGCTGCAGATCCAGATGGTATCGCAGGACCATGATGCTAAACGGAGCCAGGATCGCGGGCAGGACGATCGGCGCAACGATCCAGTGGTTCATGCGTCTTCTCCTGCTGCGTCCACGCTGTCCTGCGCTGTCATGTCGATATGGTCATCCTTGGAGGACAGGTACGCGCTGAGCGAAATCATCACGATCACCGCGGTCATCCCAAAAGATATCACAATTGCGGTCAGCACCAGCGCCTGTGGCAAAGGATCTGTATAAGCGACGTCCTTGTATTTGTTCAGAACCGGGGGGGCGTTCAGCGCAAGGCGCCCGGTCGCGAACAGGAACACGTTGACTGCGTAAGTGATCAGCGACAGGCCCAGAATGACCGGAAACGTCCGGCGGCGCAGGATCAGGAATATTCCGGCAGCGGTCAATATACCGACGGCAGAGGCTACGAGCGCTTCCATCAGGCCTGCTCCTTCTCTTGTTCTTGTTCCGGTGGAGAGTCCCGCAGGGGATTGATATCCATCGGGAATTCCTGTGCCATTCCGGGCTGCCACGCAAAGCGGGACAGGCTGTCGAGTGCCAGCATGACCGCACCCAGAACCGCAAGGAACACGCCCGTGTCAAACAGCATGGCGGTGGCCCATTCGAATTCCTCAAGCGGGGGCCAGTGGAGATAGCCAAAATCACTGGTCAGGAAGGGGCGTTCATTGAACCAGGCCCCCAGCCCCGTGGCAGCGGCGATCAGCACGCCCCAGCCAATGGTGCCGTGGTAATAAAACCGCTGCCGCTCAATCGCCCAAGTATAGCCGCTGGCCATGTATTGCATCAGATAGGCGATGGCGACGATCAGCCCAGCGATAAATCCGCCGCCGGGCTGGTTGTGCCCACGGAAGAAAATATAGGCTCCGACCATCAGCGCAATCGGCATCATCACGCGGGTCGCCACAACCATCATCAGCGGGTGTGAATCACCAGACTGCGGCCAGTGCGGTTTGCGATTCAGCAGGTAACTGCGGACATTGGTGCTTAGCACGGATTCCGTCAGCGCAAAGATAATCAGCGCGGCAATGCCCAGCACGATGATCTCTCCAAACGTATCAAAACCCCGGAAGTCGACCAGGATCACGTTGACCACATTGGTGCCGCCACCGCCCTTATAGGAATTGGCCAGATGGAACTCTGAAATCGTTGGAAATGCAAAATCGCGCATCATCATCGCGTAGACCAGCGCGCCGGTCCCAAGACCGGCAACGACGGAAATCGCGGCATCCCGCCATCGCCGCGCTGCGCTGCTGTCCCATGGCGTCTCGGTCGGCAGGAAGTTCAGCGACAGCAGCAACAAGATCATCGTTACCACCTCGACCGAGATTTGCGTCAGGGCAAGGTCCGGAGCGGAAAGATAGTTGAACGCGATGGAAACGATCAGGCCCACGACGCCGATCAACACCAGCGACAACAGGCGGTTCCGGTGGAACCACATGATACCAAGCGTTGCGCCCACCAGACAAATCCAGCCGATCATCGGAATGATCTGCGCTGGCAGCGGAACGCGGGTTTCCAAGCCGATGGTTCCTGTCGAATAGGCGTAATAACCAAGGCCCACGGTGAAAGCGACGAAGATGATCGCATAGCGGCTGAGAACACCGTTATGCATTTCATCGGTGATCCAGCGGCTTAATCTGGTCAGCGCGTCGATGATAGCCTCAAAGATTACCTTGGCCTCGGGCCGGGGCAGGGCATTCCAGACCTGCTCGCCGCGTTTGTGCAGCGCCAGCAGGAAAAGGCCGCCCAATGTCGCAACAACCGACATGTAAAGTGCGGGCGTGAAGCCATGCCACAGTTTGAGCGAGTAATACGGCAGCTTCTCGCCGCCTATCACCGCGCTGGAAACCACGGCGATCAGGGGGCCAACGATCGCGGCGGAATTCAGACCGATCAGGACGACCAGTACAACCAGCAGTGCGGGCGCCAGCCACAGCCCGACAGGCGGGTCATGCGGATGGCTGGGATAGTCTTCTCGCTTGGGTCCAAGGAAAACATGGCTGACGAAGCGGAAAGAATAAGCGGCCGAGAACAGCGCTGCCAAAAGTGCCAGCCCCGGAACCAGATAATGTGAATGCAACCAAGTGGTGTGAACGGTCTCTTCCAGCATCATCTCTTTCGACAAAAAGCCGTTCAGCGGCGGCAGACCCGCCATGGACAGGGCCGCGATGGTGCCGATGGTGAAGGTGATCGGCATCAGGTGACGCAGACCCCCCAGCCGTTTCAGGTTCCGCGTGCCGGTTTCGTGATCCACGATCCCGGCGGTCATGAACAGGGCGGCCTTGAAGGTCGCATGGTTGATTATGTGGAAAATGGCGGCCACGGCGGCAATTTTAGTGCCAAAGCCCAATAGCATGGTGATCAGGCCCAGATGGGATACAGTCGAAAAGGCCAGCAACGCCTTTAGATCATCCTTGAACAGCGCGATGACCGCACCCAGCAGCATGGTGATCAGACCAGTCGTGGCCACGATGTAGAACCACGCATCTGTTCCTGCCAGAACAGGCCACATCCGCGCCATCAGGAACAGACCGGCTTTCACCATGGTGGCCGAGTGCAGATAGGCAGACACCGGCGTCGGCGCGGCCATTGCGTGGGGCAGCCAGAAGTGAAACGGGAACTGTGCCGACTTGGTGAAGGCGCCCAGCAGGATCAGGATCAACGCTGGCAGGTAGTAGGGGGACGCCTGGATCAGCTCCTTGTTCTGCAAAATGACACTCAGGTCATAGGATCCAACGATATTGCCGAGGATCAGCATCCCGGCGATCATCGCCAACCCGCCCGAGCCGGTGACGGCCAAAGCCATGCGCGCGCCCTGACGGCCATCGGGCAGGTGTTTCCAATAGCCGATCAGCAGGAATGAGCTGAGCGATGTAAGTTCCCAGAAAACAATCAAAAGTAGGATATTGTCGGACAGGACAATACCAACCATCGCCCCCTGAAACAGCAGCAGATAGGTATAGAACTGCCCCATCGGATCTTCGCGCGACAGGTAGAACCGTGCGTAGAGGATGATGAGCAATCCAATGCCAAGGATCAGCAAGGCGAAAAGAAATCCCAGCCCGTCCAGCATGAAATTCGCGTTCAGGCCCAACCTCGGTATCCAGTCAAACCGGGCAGTCACGACGTCTCCGCGCATTACCGAAGGGATGTGGATCAGCAGCCCCATCAGGGCCAGAAATGTGGTCAACCCGGCTGCGGATGCGGCGGCATTTCGGCCCGCGCGGATCAGCAGTGCGGGAAATACAGCACCAAGGAAGGGAAGGGCCGCAATAAGGAATAGGGACAAGTGCGATACTCCGGTCTGGGCGGTCAGGGTGAGGTCAATTTTGTAAGGATATTTTGCCGACTGTCCAGAGATGGCAACTTTTTAACGAGCTGAAATGGATCACCAAGGTATTGGCGGCGCAGCGCATTAATGACGCGATCTTGATCTGCGAGCTGTCTTTCACCGCGCAACCTGCTGTTTGGTTGTGATAGAAACAGCACCAGCGAACAGGAGGCTGAGGTGTGGCCGAAAAAATGAACCGATCCCGACGGTGGGTAGTGATTGGCGTCGGTGCCGCGATTGCTGCCGGGTTTGCGATTAGGCAATACAGGCTGATCCCCGAAGATCACAGCGGTGGCCGGATCAGTGTGGCCGACGCTCATGAGCAGGCAGTGGACGGGCGCGTTCTGCTGGTTGATATCCGCACACCGCGCGAGTGGCGCGCCTCGGGAATTGGCGAGGGCGCGGTACCGCTGGACTTGCGCCGCGAGGATTTCGTCGACGTTCTGACACAAATGACCGGCGGTGATCAGGCTGCGCCCGTGGCGCTGATTTGCGCCCGTGGGGTGCGGTCCGCGCGCCTCAGCAATCGTTTGATTGAAGCCGGATTCACAAATATCATCGACGTACCCGAGGGTATGTTGGGCTCGGCGGCCGGGCCGGGATGGGTAAGAGCCGGTTTACCGGTCCGTAAATACAGTGAGGATGCAGGATGATCAGGGAAATCAGCCTGGCAGCAGTATTTGCCTTCACCGCGCAGTTGGCCTTGGCGGATTGTGCTGATCACGGGGAAATTTGCGAAACCTCCTTGGGCGCGTATCATATCGAATTGCCCGATGCGGAAAACCCGCCATTGGTGGTGTTTCTGCACGGGTATGGCGGCAGTGGATCTGGCACGATGCGAAATCGCGGGATGGTCGAACCTCTGCTGGCGCGGGGGTATGCTGTGATGGCACCGGAAGGTTCGGAAAGGCCCAACCGGGGCGGCAGAAAAAGCTGGAACTTTATTCCTGGATTTGGCGAACGGGATGAAACCGCGTTTCTATCCGAAGTGGTTCAGGACGCAGAAAACCGGTTTGGAATCAATGCGGACCGGGTCATGCTGGGCGGGTTTTCGGCTGGTGGCTTTATGGTCAACTATCTCGCCTGCAAGGCGCCCGAGACATTTTCGGCATATGTTCCGGTGTCCGGAGGATTCTGGCGGCCACACCCGGAAACCTGCAAGGGTCCGATCCGGATGTTTCATACCCATGGCTGGACGGACAACGTGGTACCGCTTGAGGGGCGCGTACTGGGCGGTGGCCGGTTTCAGCAGGGCGATATCTATGCCGGGCTCGAAATCTGGCGCGAGGCAAATGGCTGCGTCGATCACAAACCGGCCGGCTTTAGCACAACGGGGAATTTCATGCGCCGCCGCTGGACCACCTGTGCCAAAGGCAGCGCGCTGGAGTTTGCCTTGTTCCCGGGCGGTCATACAGTTCCAGCCGGTTGGGCTGATATGGTCGTGGATTGGTACGAAGGGCTTCCCGGCAGCTGATCACTCTGCCGGGGTCATCTTGATCTTGCCTTCAACCAATTGCTTCAGCTCGGCCCGGTAACGCCGGGCCGACCGGGTGATGGCAGGTTCGCGGAAATCCTCGCGCATTCCGACCATCCGGCGTGCGGCACCGGCCGAAACACCGCTGAGTGCCGATAGCGGAATGGCAAGGGCGAGACTGATGGCAATCGGAGCCAGCCAGATCGAGACCAGCCCGGACAGGATACCAACGCTCAAGGCTATGCCACTGACGGTTTCCAATGCGTGACACAGGATCAGCGTGCGCAATCCGTAACTGCCACCGTCGCGTGCTTGCGGCGACCAGCCCCGCTGAATGCCAAGCGCTGTCCGGAAAACGGCGATCATCTGTTGCACCATCAGGATCGGCGCATACAGGATCGACAGAATGACCTCGGCCAGAAACGAGGTCAGGAACTTGAGGCCGCCTCCGAACTCGGAATAACGCACACCGCTTAGCGGCAAAGCCAGAACTCCCAGCACCTTGGGTGCCAGCAGCATTGCATACATCACAAGAATGATCAGAACGTGCCGGGTTTCCGACATTTCCGGCCATTGCGGGAACAGCGGATTATCGGGGCTGAAGTAATGCAGGACAGAGGCGTCTTTGCCCTGACCGATCAGTGCCCACATCAACAGCAGCGCAAACCACAACGGTGACATCAGGTATCCTACGGCACCGTGGAACATGTGAAAACGCGAGACGGCCCGGAATCCAGTCGAGCCCAGCAGTTTCAGGTGTTGCAGGTTGCCCTGGCACCAACGCCGATCCCGCATCGCATGATCGATCAGTGTGGGGGGCGTTTCCTCGTAAGATCCCCGAATGCGCGGCAGGAACCGCACCGCCCATCCGGCACGGCGCAGCAATCCAGCCTCGACGAAATCGTGGCTCATGATCAGCTTGTCCTGACCGTTGAACGCACGCAGCTTGGGCAGTCCGGCACTGGTGGCGAAAGCCTTGGTGCGGATTATGGCGTTGTGGCCCCAATAATTGCCCTCTTGCCCGCACCAGCGCGCCAACCCTTCGGCAAAGGCGATGCCATAGACCCCATTGGCGAATTGTTGCATCCGGGCAAAAACCGATTGCGCGCCGATCAGTTGCGGATAGCTCTGGATCAGCCCGGCACCGGGATCACGCGCCAAAACATCGGTCAGCCGGTGTATGGCGCGACCTGTCATCAGGCTGTCCGCATCCAGAACCAGCATCGCGTCCCAGTCTGCGCCCCAGCGACTGACCCAGTCGGCGATGTTACCCACCTTGCGGTCGGTGTTCTGCTCGCGGCGGCGGTAATACAACTCCAGCCCCGGGGCGAGCGTGGTGCGCAGGGCTTCGACGCTGGCTTGTTCCTGTGCCGCGATTTCAGGATCGCGTGTGTCGGACAGGATGAACATGGCATAGTGATGCTGCCCTCCGCGTGCCTGCAAATCTTCAAGCATGGTGCGGGCGTTGCCCAGTACGTTCCATGGCACTTCGTTGTATACCGGTGTCAAAAGGGCCACGCGCAGGGGCTGTGCTGTGCGCTTGCGCTGCGGGCGATCCTGTCGCGACAGCGAAACCATACCCAGCAGAACGGTGCAGACCGTGAACGAAATCCAGAAGAAGTTGAACGAGATTAGCGCCAACAGGATGCCCTCGATCAGATTGATCCCCTGGGCGCTGAACCAGTCGCTCATGATCCACAGCAGGCCCAATGTCGCCACCATCGCCGGTGAAAACGCAAGCGCGCGCCAAAATCCAGTCGCGCCCGTGTCTGTGCCCGACGGGGCATCGGCATCGTGGAACCCCACGCTGAAATTCTGCGCGGGCATCGCCAGAGGTGCTTCAGGCGGCATGATATGCAGATCGCGGTTCATATGGTCCATCGGTAAAGCCACACCTCAGAGGCGGGCTGTTTGTCTTTCAGCAGTTGCGCGCGCAATTCGACATGATCGCGCCCATCAGGCTGGAACGAAAACGCCAGACGCAATCCACCCGTATCCGGGTTGCGTTGCAGAACACCGTCCGAGGTTTCGGCATGAGGGGAATCCACGAAGACACTGATCGCCTCGATATCATCGAACAAATCGCTGCCTTCGAAATCGATGACGGCCAAACGCCCCTCACCGAAGGTGTTTTCGCCCATGGCGGTGTTGGTCACCCGTGGCATCGGAGTGCGCTGAGGCTCCTCACCCCAGATCAGACGATAGGACAGGTCAACCCGACTGCCTGCCGCATAGGGCTCTGCCGGACGCCAATAGGCGACGATGTTGTCATAGATTTCCTGATCGGCCGGTATCTCGACCAGTGTAACGGTGCCTTTGCCCCAGTCATCCCGAGGCTCGACCCACAGGCCCGGGCGCTTGTGATAATTCGCCTCAAGGTCGGCATAGTCCGAAAACTCGCGCTTGCGCTGCATCAGCCCGAAGCCGCGCGGGTTCTCGTCAACGAAAGACGATATTTGCAGGCGGGCCGGGTTTGCCAGCGGACGCCACAACACCTCGCCCGCGCCATTGCGGATCAACAGCCCGTCGCTGTCATGGACGGCCGGACGGAAATCGTCGAACCGGCTGTGGTTGGTCTGGTCGAACAGAAACATCGAGGTGCCCGGCGCGATACCTACATGAGGTAGGTCTTCGCGGGGAAACAGCGTGGCCTCGACGTCGATAATGCAATCCGCCCCCGCCGTGACATTGAAGCGATAGGCCCCAGTCACGCTGGGACTGTCCATCAGCGCATGTACGACCATATTCCGATGGCCGGGCTTGGGGCGCTCCAGCCAGAAACGGATGAACTCAGGAAATTCCTCGCCATCCGGGTCGCCTGTTTTCAGGGCGAGACCGCGTGCCGACAGACCGTAGACCTCGTCCAGACCAATAGCGCGGAAATAGCTGGCACCCTGCCAGACGCAGAACTCATCCGTCTTGCCGGGGCGGTGCATCTCGGTCCGCAGCCGCAGGCCTGAAAAGCCCAGTGTCTCGTCGATGGGCAATTGCGGCACATCTTCGGATTTGTCGAACATCCCCAGATCGAAATCGACTGGTGTTGTCATGCCATTTTCGACCGTTTCCACCTTGACGGTCCGGGGGAAATACAGGCCCGGTGTAAAGAAATCGACGTTGAATGGCGTTTCGGTTTCGTACCACAACGCCCGGTCCAGTCGAAAACGGATCGAGCGATATTGTTCGTAAGTCAGATCCTGCCATTCTTGTGGAACCATTTCGCGTTCCGCATAGGGGCGGCTGGCCAGTTCGCGGGCCAGTTCGATCACGTGGTCGCGGTCAAAGGGGACTGCGCCCCCGGTCGCATAGGCCGATGGGGCAAAGGCCAAGGCAGTCGTCGAGACTAGGAATGCGCGACGGGTGAAATTCATCTCTTCAATTTCCAGGGTTGAGACTTGAACCAAGCTGCCAGATAGGCCACGCCGATGATCATGGCAAAGCCAATTATGTTGGCGACAAAGACGGTGGCAACATCCCGCCCAGCTTGATCGAGGGCAACGCCGATAAGTCGTGCTGCTGCCATGGAAAATACAAACACCGCAAGGGATTGCTGACCGACTTTGGTGATGACCGTCAGCAGGAATTGCCAGACGCGCGCACCCATGCTGTGGCCCGTCGCAATCAGGCGGTGACCATGTTCGCCAGCCGCGACCCAGCCCAGATAGGCCAGTGACAGAAAATGGACATATCGCAGCGCGCCAAACTCGGTCTTGTCGCGCAATTCGTCGGTCAGTGGCCAGATCTTTCGGATCGCAGCGCCCAACTCAGGCGCAGCGCTGTTAACCCAGAGGAAGACCTTCCAAGACCCAAACGGAGCTGACAGGATCAGGAACAAGGCAGCCGCCCAGACCAGAGATTTCGATACTGGTGGAGCGGGAATCCATCCGCGCATCAAGGCAAATCCGGTGAAGAACAGCAATTGCCAGCCAAACGGGTTGAAAAACCATTGCCGATCCGACCACGGCTCGGCCGGAAGGGCCAGCGCGCCGGTCTGAGTGATGCACCAGATGGTCACAGATGCAGCCGCCATCAGCCAGAAACTGACACGGTACAGCGCGATGTAGAGCGGCATCAGCGCCAGTACCACCAGATACATCGGAAGGATGTCAAAGTAGTTCGGTACATAAGTCAGGGTAAAGATCCCCACCATCTGCGGGGCGGGATCATTGAAGAGATGCTGAAGGTTCAGGGACGAGACATAGGTTTTCCCGAACGCGCCGGTTAGGTCCAGCGCTGCCATTGTCATGGCGACAAAGAAGAACAGGGCAATATGGGCCCAATAAACCTGCCAGATGCGATAGGCCACTCGGGCCGTGCCCATCCACCAGCCCTTGTACAGGAACGCCCCGCCAAAGGCGATGGCCGAGGCCATGCCCGAACAGAACACGAAAATCTCGGTTGCGTCCGAATACCCAAAGCGCGCCGGGATCCAATTCGCCCAAGGATCATTGGGAATGTGGGCGATCAGGATGATGAACATCGCGATGCCGCGATAGAAATCCAGTCGCGGGTCACGCGTGCGGGCGGGGGCCGCAGCCGGGGCTGCGACGGGTGCAAAATCAGCAGCGGGCGATATGGTCGCCATACGGTCTCTGTCCTTCTTGGTCGTCTTGTTATTCGGCGGGGACGCTTTGCATGTCTCCGCCGTCGCGTGCCGCATCAATCAGGGCGCGGCGCGCGATGGCATAATTGTCTTCACCCCCGGCGCGCTTGGCGCGACGGTCATCCAGAATGCGTTCAACCGCATCAAGACGACCGGCCCGAAGCCCGGAATCGATGGTAATGCGTTCAAATACATCACGTTGCGCGTGACTGCCACCAGCCAGTTGCATTGAACCGCGCGCTGCCAACAGGTGATCAAATGCCGTGCCATAATGGCCGTCACCAAAGGCTTCAAGGCCCATGGCGGCCGCGACACCGGGATCAGCCATGCGGCGGGTGGTGTCGTCATTGGCACGCGCTGCATCCTTGCTCATGCGGTTCAGCATTTTGGCTGTGGCGTCGACGCGATTGTCGCCTGTCAGTGCCAAAAGGTAATGCAGATCGGCGAAGATCAGGCAGCCGTCTTCGGTGCGCGCGGCACTCAGGTCAGCCAGTTCTTCCCAGCGATTTCCAACATTTACGCCTTCTAATTCAAGCCGCATCAGCAGCGAAGTGCCGTTCGAGATGTCGCGGTAATCGTCGGTTTTGTCCTTGCGGACGTGGTTGTCATACAGGTCCATCACCTGATCGACCTGACCCAGATCCAGATGCATCAGGGCCTTGTGCCACCAGACGTGATAGCGGAAGTTGTTGCAATGGGCCCAGGCAGCCTCGCGCCCGGCCAGCCAGTCAAGGCCCAACTGCGCGTTGCCGGTCATTTCATGGACATGGGCCACCGCGTGCAGACCCCAGGCATCGTCGGACACCATCCAAAGCGCCTGACGTCCCGCGATTTCGGCCTTTTCATAGGCTCCGGTTTCTTCCAGCGCGAAGGAATGGCAGCCCAGCAGATAGCCCCGACCGGGGTGATCGGGTTCGTAAGCAGGCATCACCCGTTCGATCGAGCGGCGCATTCCATTCGGATCCCCCAGAACGAAACGGGTCGCATGGCTGAGTTTCATCGCCAACGTATCCTGCGGATGGTCGCGCAGGACCGCTTCGAACTTTTGCACCGCCTGTGTCAGTTGGCCCGCCAGATACAGCCCCAATGCATCGACAAACAGCCGCTCGCGCGTCGAGACGGGCTGCCGTTTCATCGCAGCATTGGCTGCTGCCAAAGCCTCGACCGCAACCGCCATCATCTCTCGTCGACCGAGAAGGGCCATGAACAGGCCTTTAACGGCATGGCCCAAAGCAAAATCGGGCTCAAGCTCCAACACTTTGCCCAGATGTTGGGGCGTAACCGCGGCATGTGCCATGAACCCAAGCAGAACACCATTCCAGGCTTCGACAGCTTCCGGCTGCGCCAAGGTGTTCATCTGTCCAAAAACGTCTTGTTTCATACTTGGGTCCAATCTGATTGCGGTATTTGACACTGTTTGATGTAACAGAGTGTGCGAGAGCGGCGTATCAGTATCGACCCCGCTCTCGAATTGGTGAAATGTCGTGTGTGAAAAAGTCGAAAAAATCCGCCGATTCAAAGGCATGTTTCAGCAACTTGCCGCCTAGTTGTGCAAGTGTTTCAATCGTCGAACGGGTTTTCAGCGTTTAATACCCAGTCAGTGTCCGCCCCGCAGGTGGGTGGCGCGCTGCGATATGTTACAGGCGTACGTGACAGGTTCAGGGGATTCCCGATCAGGTTCACCACACCGGGCTGGGCCTGCATCGAAATCTGCATTTTTCGTGCTGCCACCTGTTCCGTATCAAAAACCTGATCCAGCGTCTGTACCGGACCTACGGGCACTTTCACGTCTTCAAGGCCGGAAATCACGGATCGCGTATCCAGACCTTGAACAGCGGGCCGAAGAATGGCGTTCAGCGCATCACGGTGTTCCAGTCGCGCCGGGTTGGTCGCGAATCTGGGGTCGTCGGCAAGTTCAGGTTGTCCCAGGAAACCGCAGAGCTTTCTGAACTGGCCATCATTTCCAACCGCCAGAATGACATGCCCATCGGATGTCTCGTAAACGTCATAAGGCACGATGTTGGGATGCCCGTTTCCACGGCGTTGCGGAACGTCGCCTGAAGTCAGGTAATTGACGCCCTCGTTGATCAGCCATGCGATCTGAGAATCAACAAGTGCCAGATCGACCTGCTGGCCTTCACCGGTCAGGTCGCGGTGGCGCAGCGCGGCCAAAATGCCAACGCTTGCATACATTCCGCACATCACATCAGCGATGCCGACCCCCACTTTCATCGGCGCGCCTTCCGGGTCGCCGGTCAGGGACATGATCCCACCATAACCTTGCGCCATCAGGTCATAGCCGGGTTTGCTGGCGTTCGGCCCTGTTTGGCCGTAACCCGAAATCGAGCAGTAAACGAGGCTGGGGAATTCCTGCGACAGGGCGGCATAGTCCAGCCCGTATTTCGCCAGACCGCCGGGTTTGAAATTCTCGATCAGAATATCCGCGTGTGAGGCCAGCCGTCGGATTTCCGCCTGACCTTTCTCAGTCGCGATATCCAGCGCCACGGATTTCTTGTTTCGGTTCGCTGACATGAAATAGGCGCTCAGGTCCGAGCGGTTGCCGTCGGCATCGGTGACATAGGGCGGACCCCATTGCCGTGTGTCGTCGCCCCCGGTGGCAGGGTTTTCGATCTTGATGACGCTTGCGCCCAGATCACCCAGCAACTGCGTGCAGGTCGGCCCGGCCAGAATACGGCTGAGGTCTAGAACCTTGACGCCCTTCAGCGGGCCCTCAGATGCGGCCATCGTATCCTCCACGGTCGATTTCAGCGGCGATGACGGTAAATGTCTCGGCCTTTACAGCAGCTTCAAGTGCTGCACGCAACTCTGCCCGGTTGCGGACAGTGTGGCCGTTCCCACCAAATGCACGGCCCATGGCCGCGAAGTCATGGTGACCGAAATCCACGCCATTCTTGCCCATTTGCCGCTGCCGCTGTTTCAACTCGATAAGGGCAAGGCTGGCATCAACGAAGACAAGAAAGATCGGATTGCCGCCCATTTCAGCCGCCGTCGACAATTCCCCGGCGACCATCAGAAACCCGGCATCACCCGAAAAGCTGATCACCGGGCGGTCAGGCTCGGCCAGTTTCAGACCAATGGCCATTGGGACAGCACAGCCCATGGTGCAGAGCGCCGAGGATTGGATCAGCCCACGTTCCTCGCTGCAGTCCCACATCTGACTCAGCAGAATGCGATGCGCGCCGCTGTCGGCGGTTGCCAGCGTTTCGGGGCGCAGGGTAGCGCGCGTTTCGGCGATGACCGCTGCGGGCCCCCAGTCCTCATCAGTGGGAAAGGCCTGTGCCAGAGCAGATTTGACCTGCGCGGGCTCACCACCCGGCCACGTTGCGCGGGCAGGGTTTCCCTTGGCGATGGCCTCCAGCGTCTCGCCCGTGTCGGCCACCAGATTAAGACCCGCCTGATGCATGTAGTGGTCATTGATCACCGCGGATATATCGATGACGCGCTTTTCTTCGGGGTCCCAGATTTCGCGCCAGCCGGGGCGCATTTCGATCGGGTCATACCCCAGACACAGCACCAGATCGGCGTGTTCGACCAATGGGACAAGGTGCTTGTCTGCCAATGGCGACAGGCCAGCGCCGCCCAGACACAAAGGGTGATCTTCGGGAACAACACCCTTGGCCTTGTAGGTGGTCACAAATGGAATTCCGAAATGTTCCAAAAACGCCTGCACCACACTGCGCGAGTCGTCATAGAGGACATCGAGACCGATAATGGCGATGGGGCGCTCGGCCTCAGCCACCCAGCGCCGGGCTTTTTCAAGGCATTCACCATTGGGACTGACAGGCGCGACCTTGGCCAGACGGCGGCGTTTCACACCAGTCACTGGCGTATCGGCGACCGAGATCGGAACATCGATATGGACCGGGCCCGGTCGCGGCTGTGTGGCCAGTGACACCGCCTTGTCTGCGATGATATCCGCGCCCTTGGCCGTCAGTGTGAACGTGCCCTTGGTGATGGAACGGTAAACCTGGCTGTGATCCATGACCTGATGAGTATAGGTCAGCGCCTCGTCCGCATCGACGCAACCGGTCAGAACGATCATCGGAACACGGTCCTGCAACGCATTGGCCACCACATTGATGCCGTTCATCGCGCCCGGACCCAAAGTGGCGACCAGAATCGCAGGCGCGCCGTCGCGGTGATGCACGGCCTCGGCCATGAATCCGGCCGAGTTTTCATGTTTTGTCAGATGAAAGGTGATGCCCGCCTTTTCAAGCGCATCCACCAGTGTCAGGACCTCACCCCCCGGCATTCCAAAGGCGTGGCGGCACCCCGCTTCGTACAGGCGTTGGGCCAGAAGATCGGCGGCGCGCGGCGTGGGGTCCTGCATCAGTCATGCTCCGAGATAACCGTTTCGAAGCAGATTGCGGAGGACGCCACCAGACGCAAGGCGGATCACGTCAGTGTGACTATTTGACTGCGTCTTCAGCGACGGATTGAAAGGTTTTATCCAGTTCCGCGGCAATGTCCTGCAAGGCTTGCCCGCCTTCCGCCATGTAAGGGTCAAACACGAAACTGGGGGTCTTGTAAGACAGGGTTGCGGTTCCGTCCTCGTTCTCGGTGACATAGAAACGGATCGGTGCTTCGATCATCGCATTGGTAGAGGTTTCCAGCACCCTTACGGCGTAATCGTTGTTGAACGCGCCAATCACCAGATTGCCCGGAATGGTGATCCCGCGCGCCGCAGCTGCCTTGGTGGGTCCAGCCTGCGTCACCACTATCAATCCGTTGTCCTTGATCGCAACCTTGGTTGCATCGACCAGTTCCGAGTAGGTCTTGTCCGCAGGAAACACAGCCCATCCGGCCGGAACGTCCTGCGCCCAAACGGGTAAAGCGATCAGGCAAAGCAAGGGAATGAGGGCTTTCATTGTCACGTCTCCTGTATTGAGGTGCACCCTGTGTGCCAGACCTGACCGACCCGCGACATCACAAACCCGTGTTCATGTGCCCGTGCGTTACTTCCGCCGCATCTTCAACAGGTAGATATCCATGATCCAGCCATGTTCGGCGCGGGCTTTCGCCCGGGTCTCAAGGATATTCTGCGCAACCTCATCCAGCGGGCCACTGATCAGAACCTCTTCTTTCATACCCACATAGGCGCCCCACCAGATGTCATAATCTGCCAAATCAAGGGTTTGGAACGAGCATTCGCCGTCCAGCATCACAGCGACGTTCGAGGCCGCATCAGGCCAGCCTTCATCCCGGATACGACGACCGGTTGTGACAACGTAGGGCGCGCCCAGATCATTGATCGGGATCGCATGGGCGGCGGTCAGCGCCTGCAAGGCGGTGATGCCGGGGATAACCTTGGTATTGGGTTGCGGGTTCAACCGGGCAGCGATGCGCAGTGAGCTGTCATAGAGGGACGGATCCCCCCAAATCAGCAGCGCGACATGCTGCGCCTCTGGATGCGCGGCAATGGCCGCTTGCCAGCGCAGGGCGATGGTGTCGTGCCATTCATCGACACCGCGCAGGTAGCCATCGTCGGCCTGGCGCTGGGGAATATCGAAATAGGCAATCTGCGGCGGCGTTTCGGCGACACGCTCGATGATCGCTTCACGCAGCCCGGCCAGATCAGCCTTGTTTTCCCCCTTGCGTGGAATCAGGATCAAATCCGCCGCCCGGATCGCCTGCGCGCCCTGAAACGTTACATGATCCGGATTGCCGGTACCGATACCGATCAAGCTCAGATCAATCATCGTCGAACTCCGCCAGCGGACCATAAAGGATCAGCGCCGGTGCTTTGCCAATCTCGGTTCTCAGCTGCTCTGCCAGCGCGCCAATCGTGGCGCGTTGCAGCTTTTGGTCGGGGGTCGAGACGGATTCGGCCATAAGCGCCGGAGTATCCAACGGCAATCCTTGCGTGTGCAGGGCTTCGACCAGCAGGGGAAAGGTGCGCTTGCCCATGAAAACGACGGTCGTGGCCTGTGGATCGGCCAGCGCCTTGAGGTTCAGGTCGTCGGGCAACTCACCACTGACGTCATGGCCGGTCACGAACTGGACCCGCCGGGCCGTGAGCCTGCGCGTCAATGGAATGCCTGCGGCCGCTGCCGCTGCCACTGCTGAGGGGACGCCGGGAATAATCTCATAGGCGATTCCGGCTGTGCGCAGGGCGACAAGCTCTTCCTCAAGCCGTCCGAACATACCGCCGTCGCCTGATTTCAGGCGCACCACATGCTGACCGGACTGCGCGTAATCCACCAACAACCGGCTGACATGGTCCTGCTTGGGGGACGGACGACCGGCCCGCTTTCCGACGCCAACCAGATCCGCATCGTCGCGCGCATGGCTCAGGATCGGGCCGCTGCTGAGATCGTCGAACAGGATCGCATCGGCCTTTTGCATCCGGTCCACCGCCTTGAGTGTCAGCAGTTCCGGATCACCGGGGCCAGAGCCGATGAAAGAAACAAAGCCGCTCATGCCGACGCCTCCGCAATCAGGTGAAAGAACGTGCCAGTGACATTGCCACGCAGTGATCCGGTTTGCGGACCTTCTTCCCCTTCGGCGTCAAACACGCGTGCCAATGGGGCGTCCGGTTGATCCACGATCGAGGAATAGTGGAACTCGTGCCCGCGCAAGGCTGCGCCTTTGGCAAAGCCGGGCATGGGGGCCAACAACTCAGCTTTTCTGTAGCCAAGATTGAACTTGCGCTTCTGGTAGGATGTGACGAGCCCCAGCAAGCCGGCCATTTCATGTTGCACGCCGTCCTTGTCGATCAGCGCCTGACCAAGTGCCATGTAGCCGCCGCATTCTCCGTGCACCGGCTTTGTTTCCGCATGTTTTCGCAAACCACTCAGGAAGGTGGTGGCCGCTGCCAATGTTCCGGCGTGCAATTCGGGGTACCCGCCGGGCAGCCAGACCAGATCGGCATCCGCCGCCGGAGGTTCGTTCGCCAAGGGGGAAAAAGGCAAGATCTCGGCACCCGCATCGTGCCACCCCTGCAAAAGGTGGGGGTAGGTAAAGGAAAAGGCGGCATCGCGGGCCAGCGCGATCCGCTGGGCGGGGGGGCGCGGCAGCGCGGCTGACGATGGCCCGCCGGGGCCTGAGGAAGCCGCCCGCTTGATTGCGTCAAGGTCCACATGTTCTCGCAAGAACGCGGCATAACCTACAATGGCGCTTTCCAGATCGGGATGTTCGACCGCCTGAATAAGTCCCAGATGCCGCTCGGGCAGGGTCAAATCACCACGCCGGGGCAGGACGCCCAGAACAGGCAGGCCCGCGCGCTCCATTCCCAGACAGGTCAGGCGTTCGTGGCGGGGGCTGGCGCATCGGTTCAGGATAACTCCGGCAAAGGGCAGGTCAGGATTGTACATCCTGAACCCCAGCGCTGTTGCCGCCGCTGATTGTGCTTGCCCGCCCACATCCAAGACAAGCACAACGGGCCAGCCCATGCGCAGGGCGGTCTCGGCGCTCGAACCGTGCCCAACTTCGCCAGACTTTGCGACACCGTCGAACAAACCCATCGAGCCCTCGGCCACCACAATGTCAGCGCCTTCGGCCTGAGCAGAAATTGCGCTAAGCAGGGGATCTGCCATGGCCCAGCTGTCCAGATTGAACGAAGCCCGCCCGGCCGCCGCCCGGTGAAAGGCGGGGTCGATATAGTCCGGTCCGCTCTTGAACGGTTGAACGATCAGGCCATCCTCGGCCAACGCGCGCAAGAGGCCCAGCATGACCGTCGTCTTGCCAGTACCCGAAGAGGGAGCTGAAATCAGAATACCCGGAGGGTTAGTCATCACCATGGCTCCAGCTTGACCAAGGGCTATCGGCACTTTGCGGGCGATAGCGGCGGTCGTAATCTCTGGAATAAAGACAGCTTTCGTCAAAACCCTCACCGGCCAGCGAGGGGCCGACCATGATCAAAGCCGTGCGCGAGATGCTTTCGTCCAGCAACCCTTTCAGGGTTTCCAGCGTTGCGCGGATGATCTGTTCATCCGGCCAGCTTGCGCGATAGACAACGGCCACCGGGCAATTTGCACCATAAGCCGGGGTCAGGTCTGCAATAACCTTGTCCAGATTGCCGATTGACAGATGAATGGCCAATGTCGCGCCGGTACGGGCAAAATTCACCAGCGTTTCACCTTCGGGCATGGATGACGCGCGCCCCGGCGTCCGGGTCAGAACCACCGATTGCGCCAGTCCCGGCAGGGTCAGTTCGGCGCCCAGGGCCGCTGCGGCGGCGGCAAAGGATGGTACGCCAGGGGTCACACTGACCGGAATGCCCATTTCTTTAAGGCGGCGGATCTGTTCGCCCATCGCCGACCAGACTGACAAATCGCCCGAATGCAGCCGCGCCACATCCTGACCCGCTTTATGCGCGACTTCGATCTCGGCCATGATCTGGTCCAGATCCATGGGCGCAGTGTTGATGATTTTTGCGTCTTTGGGGCAGTGGCTCAGAATTTCCTCGGGCACCAGTGATCCGGCATATAGGCACACAGGGCACGAGGCGATGATGTCGCGCCCGCGCAATGTCAACAGGTCTGCAGCGCCCGGTCCGGCGCCGATGAAATGAACGGTCATGTTTGTCCTCCGATGGCGATGGCGCAGGTGGCCAGCCGGTCGTCCGAAATGTGTCTGGGTGAAAGCAGCCGCGCGCCGGACCCGGCGGCGGCAAGGGCCGATGCTTCGGCAACGCTGCCGGTGCCATAAGTGGCGCGGCTGCGGTTAGAGCATGTCAGGGTGCGTTGTCCGGCCAAATCGGCAGCCGCCACGAAATGCAGCGGAAGAGCAAGGCTTTCCGCAAAGGCCACCAGCGCAGAGTGGCCGCTTTTGTCGGCAACCGTCGCCAGAGCTTGGACATCATGGCTGGCCGCTGCCGCGTCATAGGCGGCGCGCAAACTGTCTGTCGTCGCGTCTGATGAAAAGCCCAAACCTGCCACGATCATAGCGTCACGCTCCACTGTACGACTGGATAGGCAGCCTTCCAGCCGCGCCGCGGTCCGAGCGGTGCAGAATGTGCCAGTTCGATCCGCAAAAGGTCTCCGCCCAGGTCTTCGTGCCATCGCGCCAACAGGGCTTCGCTTTCCAGCGTTACCGCATTGGCGACCAACCGGGTGCCAGCGGGCAAGGCATCGCGAAGCCACGCCAGCAGGCTAGTGCTGAGCCCACCGCCGATGAAAACCACGTCCGGCAGGGGCAATCCGGCCAGCGCTTCGGGTGCGGTACCGTGGACAACTTGTAACCGATCCTGCCCCAGCGCGTCGGCATTGCGACGAATGCGTTCGGCCCTGTCGGCACGGGGTTCGATACTGGTGGCGGTCATGGTCGGGTCGCACATCAGCCATTCGATGCTGATCGAGCCGGTGCCACCGCCAATGTCCCACAGATGCTCACCTCTCTGTGGCGCCAATGCGGACAGGGTCAGCGCCCGGATCGGGCGTTTGGTGATCTGGCCGTCGGTTTCAAAAAGATCATCTGGCTTGCCCGAGGCCTTGGACAGTCCCCGCCCAGTGCCGGTCACTTCCAACCCGACGCAGACGGGATGATCAAAGGTTCCCAGCAAAGCTTCGGTCAGGCTCACTGTCTGGACGCTTTCACGCGGGCCGCCGAGGGCCTGCATCACATGCAACGCGCTGTCGGCAAATCCGGTTTCGCTAAGATATGTCGCCAGTTCAGCAACTGCCTTGCCGTCACGCAATAGCGCAATGGCATGAAGTCCCGGGGCCAGATGCGGTCGCAATCGGGTCAAAGGCGCAGCGTGCAGGCCAAAGGTCAGCGTGCTTTCCAAAGGCCAGCCCAGCCGCGCAGCGGCCAGCGAAAATGTGGACTGGCCGGGCAGGGCGGTCCACTCGTTGGCATCGAAGTTACGCGCGATGACGGACCCCGCGCCAAACCAGAACGGATCACCTGACGCCAGAACCACCGTCTGCCGTCCGCGCAGGCCTTTCAGGATCGGCAATCCGTCCGAGAACGGCACCGGCCATTCGACGCGCTCAGCCTCGTTTTCCGGCAGCAGCGACAGGTGACGAGGCGGCCCCATGATCACTTCGGCCCGGTCCAGCACTTGACGGCTTGCAGGCGACAGGCCATCAAACCCATCTTCGCCCAATCCCAGAACGGTCAGCCACGGAGTTTCAGACATGCCCAACCTCCTGATTCTTGGCGGCACGACCGAGGCCAACGCTTTGGCCAAAGCTGTTGCGGAACAAGGGATTGCGGCTGTGTATTCTTATGCGGGACGGGTGGAAACCCCGCGTCCGCAGCCGTTGCCGGTGCGAGTTGGCGGGTTTGGCGGCCCGGAAGGTCTGGCCCAATACATCCGTGAAAACGCGATCACCCATGTCGTGGATGCGACCCATCCATTTGCGGCGCAGATGAGCCGGAACGCGATTGACGCGTGTCACACAACGCAGGTTCCACTGGCCGCCTTGACCCGCGCGGCGTGGAAGCCGCAACCCGGCGATGTCTGGCACCGCGTGCCCGATATCACTGCCGCCGTCGATGCGCTTGCAGGTGATCCGCAGCGTGTGTTCCTGGCTGTCGGGCGTATGCATCTTGAAGACTTTGCAGCCCAGCCCCAGCATCACTACCTGCTGCGTCTGGTGGACGAGCCTGACAGCGTGCCTTTTCCTTTGGCGCAGGTTGTCGTGTCCCGGGGTCCTTTTGCAGAAGCCGATGACCGCGCATTGATGCAGCAACACAGGACGCAACTTGTGGTGTCCAAGAACGCGGGCGGCTTGGGCGCGCGTGCCAAGCTGGACGCAGCGCGGGCGCTGGGCCTGCCAGTGCTTATGATCGAGCGCCCTGTTCTGCCAAAGCGGACCGAGCTTTCGACTGTCGCACAGGTGCTGGACTGGGTGTCTCATCCCTGATCCTCGACCGGGGTGAAGCGTGGCGTATAGACGATCGGCGTGCCTTTGCGTTCGATGACCCGGGTGCGCGACGAACCGACAATAACCACGGTTTGCATATCCGCCATCTCGGGCGTGGCCTCGGCCAGAGTAGAAACCCGGATCACCTCATCCGCTCGTGACACGGCGCGCGCAAACAGGATCACCCGCTCGGGCTCGCATTCTTCGCGTAGGATTTCCAGTGTCTTTACAAAGCCTTCCGGGCGAGACTTCGAGCGGGGATTATAGAAGGCCATCGAAAAATCGGCTTGCGCAGCCAAGCGCAAGCGTTTTTCGATCAGCGTCCAAGGCTTTAGGTTGTCGCTAAGGTTGATGGCGCAGAAATCATGCCCCATCGGAGCGCCCGCGCGGGCAGATGCGGCCAGCATCGCGGTGATCCCCGGCAGCACATCTATCTGAATGTCACGCCATTCTGTTGGGCCATTCTCCAACGCTTCGAACACAGCGGCAGCCATTGCAAACACACCGGGATCGCCCGAGGACACAACAACCACCCGCCTGCCTTCGACGGCCATTTGCAGCGCGTGTTGCGAGCGGTCGATTTCAACCCGGTTATCACTGGCGTGCAGGGTCAGGCCGGGTCGGTCGGCCACGCGGGCTACATAAGGGATGTAGCCCACCACATCGGTGGCGTCGGCCAAAGCCGCTGTAACCTCGGGGGTGACCAGCGCCTCGTCCCCCGGACCAAGGCCTGCGATCTTGACCCATCCGCTCATGGTCGGCGCCCCTGACCATGAACAACGATGATCGAGAAATACGGGGTAATCTTCTCGCAGGCCTCAGACAATTTTGTCACCGTCTGATTCGGCATTTGCGCGTATTCGACAATCCATGCGCGGTCATACAGACCAGAGGTTTTCAGCGCGCGTTTCACCTTGTCGATGTTCCGCCCGATTTTCATCACGACCAAAGCATCTGTCTGCGCCATGCGTTCAGCCAGAACTTTCTCGGGCAGGGTGCCGACCAGCACGGTCAGAACATCGTCCCCCCAGGTGATCGGATCGCCCGTGGCCGTCCACGCACCGGACATACCCGTGATGGCTGGCACAACCTCAACCGGAGCTTCGTCACGCAACCGATTGTAAAGATGCATGAACGAGCCGTAGAAAAACGGATCACCCTCGCAAAGGACCACCACATCCTCACCCTGTGCCGACAGCGTCTTCAGGTGTGCTGTGCACTCTTCATAAAACGCGGCCAGCAATTCATTATAACGCGGATCAGTGACCGGGATTTCGGTGGTCACCGGGTATTCCATCGGGAATTCAATCGCGCCTTCGGGGATCATCCCGTTGACGATTTTGCGGGCCTGACCGCTGCGACCCGGTTTGCGAAAGAATGCCACGTGTTTGGCGTTGCGTAGAAGGCGATCGGCCCGGACACTCATCAGATCAGGGTCACCGGGGCCAAGGCCCACGCCGTATATGGTACCCATTTTCATTCCGCCCGGCTTGCGATGGCGTTGATGGCTGCAACGGTGATGGCGCTGCCACCCAGACGGCCTTTGACAATGCAGGAGGGGACGGGTTGCGCCTGCCACAACGCGTCTTTGGATTCCATCGCTCCGACAAATCCGACCGGGCAGCCGATGATCGCTGCAGGGCGCGGGCAATCCGGGTCTTCCAGCATGTTCAGCAAGTGAAACAGCGCGGTGGGCGCGTTTCCAATGGCGACCAGAGCACCTTCCAGATGCGGACGCCAGAGTTCCAGCGCAGCGGCAGAACGGGTGTTGCTCATCTCGGCGGCCAGAGGGCGCACGCGTTCGTCATGGAGGGTGCAGATCACCTGGTTGTCGGCAGGCAGACGGAAGCGGGTCACACCTTCGCTGACCATGCGCGCGTCACACAGGATCGCCGCGCCGTTTTCCAGCGCCGTGCGTGCGGCCTGCACAAATCCGGGTGAGAAATGTACAAACTCCTCCAGCCCGACCATGCCGGCGGCGTGGATCATCCGAACGGCGACCTGCTCTTCATCGGTATCAAAGCGGGCCAGATCAGCCTCGGACCGGATGGTGGCAAAGCTTTCCTTGTAGATCGCCGCGCCATCGGTTTCGTATGTATAGGGCATCAGGTGAAGTCCATGGTCATGAGTGTTTCGGGGGCGAGCCCGCGTTGGCAGGGCTCATCCCCTGCGCGGCCCTGTTTGACAAGATCAAATCGCCCGTTGTTGCCGACCACTGTGATCTCGGCCGGGCCCATATGGGCGCATCCCTTGGCGCAGCCCGAGACATGCAGGCGACCGGGAATGCGCCGGGCCAATGCACGGGCGATGTCGCGGGTTTCCACCTGCGCTTGCGGGCAGAACGGCGCGCCGGGGCAGGCGTCGGTTGTCATCATCGGATCGGCTCCGTCCATGACGAAATCCGGGGAGGGTATCGCCGCCCCGCCTTCCAGCAGGATCAGCCGCCACGGGGTGACACGCAGGGCAGAAGCGCCGCTGGCTTCAACCAGTTCACAAAGCTTGCGCGCAGGCAGCGAGCCGAATGCCGCGCCGTAGAGAGAACCCAGTTCACAGGGGCCGGGTTGCAGTTTTTCACCGATAGGACCGGGGGCAAATCCCTGCCAATCCTGTGGCAGCGCGTAGGCGACCCGCGCCATGCGGCGTGTCTCGGCCGTATAGGTCTGGGCAAACCAACGGGCCAGCGCGATCACGTGGTCGATGGCGTCGCCTTCGGCCACACACCGCCCGGTTTTGCAGCCGTCGGCGCGCAGGATCAGACCGTCAGCACCCAGTTCCAGACGAATATCTGCGGAATCCGAGGCCAACAGGCGCGTCGGGCCTGTATCTATGGCAAAACCGAACTTAGCGGGCAGAGCAGGCAGTTCCGCCAGTCGATCGATCAATTCCTGCGTCAGCCGCGCGGTCAAATCGCCCGCCTGATAGAGCGGAGTGACCAGAATATTGCGGCGTACTTCGATGCCGGGTTCCGCATCAAGCAAGTCCAGCGCCGCAAGCTCCACAAGCAACGGCTGGTGGTCGCGCTCATCCACGCCGCGCAGCTGCAGGTTGGCACGATTGGTCAGGTCAATGGTGCCGTTGCCGAACTGTTCAGCCAGTTCGCACAAGCCAATAGCCTGCCTGGCATTCAGTCGCGCCAGGCGCGGACGGACCCGCACGACCAGCCCGTCGCCTGACATCATCGGGCGATGCGCGCCGGGACACCAGCCTTGAACGATAGGTGCACTCATCTCAAACCCTCCAAATCGGCCCGGATCGAATTCCGGCGCGTGTTCCAAAGCCCCGCTTCCAGCAATGCACGGAACCTGTCTTGCATGGCCTGATGGGCCTTCGGGTTGGTCTCTTGTAGAAAGGCATCAACGGCCTCATTGCCCAATGTGGCTTCGTGATAGAGATCAAACAGATGCGGAGCGACAGTGCCCGACAGATGTGCGAATGAGGCCATGTGATCCAGCGTCGCCGCGATCTCGGCGGCGCCGCGAAACCCATGGCGCTGCATCCCGGCAATCCAGCCGGGGTTGGCAGCGCGGGCATGAACGACGCGGCTGATTTCTTCCGGCAGAGTCCGGGCGCTCGGATTATCGGGGTTGGTGTTGTCCAGATGGTAAAGCTGAGCGGTGCCACCAGTGATGTTTTTGGCGGCGGCAAAACCGGCCTCATGCGTGGCATAATCGTTAGCCAGCAGCAGATCAGTTTCCGTCAGATCCTGGAGGTGAACAAAACTGTCGGCCTTGGCGACACGATCCGTGATCCCCGCTTTGTCCTGCGCGATGTGTTCACCTTCCAACGCGTACGAACTGGCCTCAAGCCATGCCTCCCCGGCTTGGGCGCGCGCCTCGTCCGTATAGGTCTCGGACAGATGGGTCATGTTCAGGCCGTAACTGCCGGGTGCCGGGCCAAACACCCGCGCAGCCGGGGCGTGACCGGCATAGGGGTTCCAGTCAGTCGCTTCGTCACGCTCTGACAATGCCCGAACCGCCTGACCATAAAGGGCTGACAACGTGGGGAACACATCGCGAAACAAGCCCGAAACCCGCAGGGTGACGTCCAGGCGCGGGCGGCTCAGGTCGGTGATGGGCAGCACTTCGATACCCGAAACCCGCTCGGATCCCTTATCCCAAACCGGCTTTACACCCAGCAGGTGCAGGGCCATGGCGAATTCTTCGCCCGCAGTGCGCATGGTGGCCGATCCCCACAGATCGACAATCAGCCCTTTCGGGTAATCGCCTTCCTCCTGCAAGTGCCGCCGTACCAGTTCCTCGGCCAGTTTCACGCCTTGCGTGTAAGCTGCGCGGGTGGGCACAGATCGCGGATCGGTGGTGTAAAGGTTTCGCCCGGTCGGCAGCACGTCAAAGCGGCCCCGATAGGGCGAGCCGGACGGGCCAGCCTCGATCCTCTTGCCGGCCAGCGCATTGATCAGGGCCTTGCGTTCGGCATGGGCGGATGGGGCAGGGTCGAAACTGCCGGTCACATCCGGAACACGCCCATAGACGTGCAGCCCGTCGCCAAACTGGCTTTCTTTGATATCGCAGACAAAGCGGTCGATGCGCGTGATTGCTTCGGCGGTGCTGGTGGCCTGGTTCAGGCCCAGATCGTGCTCCAGCCCAATGGCTTGCGCCTCATCCCGGATATCTTCCTGCAACCGGTCACGGCGTCTGGGGTCAAGGCCGTCTGCGTTTGAGAACTCGTCCAGCAGGGCTTCCAGCCGCACCATCCGGTCAGGCGTTCCGCTTTCTTTCATGGGGGGCGGGATGTGGCCCAGGGTCACGGCGCCGATCCGGCGCTTGGCTTGCGCGGCCTCGCCCGGGTCGTTGACGATGAACGGGTAGATCACCGGCAGGTCACGGATCAGCGCCTCGGGCCAGCAGTCTGCTGATAGGGCGACCGATTTGCCGGGCAGCCATTCCAGTGTGCCATGCGCACCGATATGGATCAGCGCATCCGCGCCAAGACCTTTGCGCAGCCACAAATAGAAGGCCACATAGCTATGGCGCGGGGTACGCGAAAGGTCGTGATAGTCGTCATCACGCAGTTCGGGTGTTCCGCGCTCTGGTTGCAGTGCGACCAGCGCCTTGCCGCGTCGCAAAGCCGTGAAGTGAAACGCGCCCTGAGCGAAAGTTGGGTCTTGCTCAGGATTGCCCCATACGGCGTGCAGATCGGTGCGCAGGGTTTGGGGCAATTCAGCGAGTGCGCTCAGATAATCCTCAAGCGGCCACGATATCCGGGCGTCCAAGAGTGCGTCGGCAACCGGATCGCCAGCCGCGATGTCGTAGCCTTCACCGCAAAGATCAGACAGCATCGCCTCAGCCGAGGCCAGCGCGTCGAGACCAACCGCATGGGCCATTTGCCAGTCTTTGCCGGGATATGTGGACAGTACCAACGCGGGGATCTGGTCTGCCTTGGGTTTGTCATTCAGGGCAAGCCAGCCCGATACCCGATCGATGATCGCCTCGATCCGGTCCGACTCGGCCCGATGCGCAAAACGCGAGTATTCCAAATGCGGATCGCGCTTGCCCGGTTCTTTGAAAGAGACAACGCCTGCCGATATTCGCCCGTCCACTTCGGGCAATACCACATGCATGGCGAGGTCGGCGGGTGACAGGCCGCGTTCGGCCTCCGCCCAGGCCTTGCGTCGCGAGGTGGCGAGAGCGACCTGAAACACCGGCACATCCGCTGCGTCCAGAGGCGACGTGCCGGACGCGCCCTTGCCCGAGAATGAAGTGGCGTTGATGATCGCCGACGGTCGCAAGGCGACGACCTGTTCCCTGAGCCAGTCGGCAGCGGCTGGGGTCTTGAGCGACGGGGCAAACAGACCCACCGCCTGAAGCCCGCGGGCGCGCAGGCTGCGGATCAGGGCCGCGACCGGGGCGGTGTCTGCGGATGTCAGATACGCGCGATAAAAGGTGACAAGGATGCGTTTCGTATCGTTCTGGAATGCGGAACCCACCGGGACGACACCCTGATCTGGACACCACGCACCGCATTCGGGCAGGGTTTTCGCGCCCATCACTGGCCCGGCATAAAGCCCTGCTGCCAAGGCCATCTGGGCCAATGCGGCCTGCGCGGCGACTTCGCCGCCGGTGTCACACAGATGTGCCAGCCGCCGCAGGGTCGAGAGGGGCAGGGTCGAATACTCATCCAACCGAGTGTCTTCACGCCCATCCGCCGGTAAAACGGCTAACGCGATGCCTTTGGCTTGCGCCAGTGCCAGAACCTGTTGCAGCCCGTAAGACCAATAGGGCACGCCACCTATCAGACGGATCAGGATGCCCTTTGCGCCCTCAAGTGTCTGTTCGACATAGGTATCGACGGACAGAGGGTGCTTCAGCGCCGCAAGATTGGCCAGCCGCATCGTGGGCATCCGCCCCTCAGGCCCGCCGCCGCGATGCCAGCCCGCCGCGAAAGCGCCCAGGTCACTGTCGGAAAAGGACAGCACAACCAGATCACCCGGGCTTTGGCCCAGATCGGTTGGGGTCTCGGTTTCCTCGAGCCCGTGGCTTTCGCGAAAGACGACGTGCATGACTTACTCGGCAACCTCGGTCACACCCACGAGGATATCACGGATTTCGGCTTCTTTGATGTCGTCATGCTCGGCAATCACGACCAGGCGCGAGCGGCGCTCTTCACCGGGCTCCCACGGGCGGTCGTATTGGTGACGAACCCGCGCGCCGACAGCCTGAACCAGCAGGCGCATCGGTTTGCCAGCGACGGCGGCATAGCCTTTGACGCGCAGGATATTCAGCTCAGTCGCAAGACGTTCGATTCTGGCTACCAGTTCCGCAGGGTCGGTCTGTTCCGGCAACTCGACGATGATGCTTTCGAAATCGTCATGCTCATGATCGTGATGGCCATCGTGATGTGACGGGCGGGCGTCCATGTCATCTTCGGCGGCAGCCTCAAGGCCAAGCACGACACGTACGTCGACGACACCCTCGGCGACCTCGACAACGGGAAGCGGCCGCGGTGCCTCGGCGGCGATGATCTGTTTGGCTTTCGCGACACCTTCGGGACCTGCTAGATCGGGCTTGGTCAGCAGGATGATATCCGCGCACGAGATTTGATCTTCGAACACCTCGGACAAGGGTGTTTCGTGATCGATCGAGTCATCAGCCAGCCGTTGGGCATCCACCGCTTCAACGTTCGGAGCAAAGCGACCGGCGGCCACAGCCTCGGCATCGGCCAGCGCAATCACGCCATCAACGGTGATTTTCGAACGGATATCAGGCCAATCAAATGCTTTCAGCAGCGGTTTGGGTAGTGCAAGGCCGGATGTTTCGATCAGGATGTGATCCGGGCGCGGTTCCAGCGCCATCAGCGCCTCGATGGTCGGGATGAAGTCATCGGCCACGGTGCAGCAAATGCAGCCGTTTGCCAGTTCCATGATGTTTTCCGCAGGGCAATCCGGTATCGCGCAGGATTTCAGAATGTCGCCATCAACACCCACATCGCCAAACTCGTTAACAACAATCGCAAGACGCTTTCCCTGCGGGTTCTGCATCAGATGGCGCACCAGCGTGGTTTTGCCCGAGCCCAGAAAGCCGGTGATCACGGTGACGGGAAGTTTTTCTAGGTTCGACATGATCTCAGCCTCCAATCGGGGGAATGCGCGAGGCGCAGTTTTTGCGGAAATGTTCAGGACGGTCGCGCCACTTCACCAGACCATCGTCTGTGGCCAGATACTTGGTCACACCATCGATGATGACATCGACGTGATCGACTTCGTTCAGGTTCTCGTAAACAAAGGTCCAGCGATCCGGCCCGCCCCGAAGAACGATGGAACAGCCCTGATCGCAGTTCGAAAGGCATTCGACAGGTTTCAGAATGATGCCATCTGGCAGGGCAGCCTGTTCCAAGGCCTTGTGCAACAATGTGCCGGGACGCTCAGCATCATCCTCGAAGGGCAGACCCCGGCGGCAAGTCGTGCAGACCAGTAATTCTACCGGTGCGGTCTCGGTCATGTCTCTCATCCCCCCAAATCCTCTTCGCGGGGGACGGGGTTTCATGCGGGCACCACGTCTGCACATGGACCCGACACCGGAACACCCCGCCCGGTTTCAACTTCGGGTGTTGGCAGGTCTCCCGGCTTGCGGATGCCAGAGCGGTTGCTCTGTCGGATGTCCCGCCTTCCCGGCACAGGCCAGTGGCATTGGGCATCCTCTCCGGTCACGGTCGCGGGGGCGGCTGCGTTTGGCGGATGAACCGTTGACGCATTCCCTTTTCATCGGCTGTTGCCGACACCAACGTCCGGGACATGCGGCACCGCCGACCCGCTTGTCAAGCGGTTCGCGCGCAACAAATAAGCCAAGGTGAAAAAAGCGACCTGTAGGCGTCGTTCGGCGGCATGAAGTGCGTGTTCGGTATGTGGTCGCATGACGGGAAAACGACGAACTTGGAGATGCGTCATATGAAAGTGGGATTTATCGGTCTGGGTAACGTTGGCGGCAAGCTTTCGGGATCCCTTTTGCGCAATGGCATTGACCTGACTGTGCATGACCTGAACGCAGATCTGGTGGCCGAATTTGTCGCCAAAGGCGCAAAGGCGGCAGAAGGGCCCGCCCAGCTGATGCGCGATTGCGATGCGGTGATCACCTGTCTGCCGTCTCCGGCAGCATCGGACGCAGTCATGAAGGAGATGTTGCCCGAAGTGGGCCCCGGCAAGATCTGGATGGAGATGTCGACCACAGACGAAGCCGAAGTCAAACGCCTCGGTGCCGAAGTCATTTCACGCGGCGGTGCAGCTGTGGATTGCCCGGTTTCTGGCGGGTGCCACCGTGCCGCGACGGGCAATATCTCGATCTTTGCGGGCTGTGACCGGGAAACGTTTGAACGAATTCTGCCGTTCCTGACGACAATGGGCCGCCGGGTTTTGCACACCGGCGAGCTGGGCTCGGCCTCGGTGCTGAAAGTGATGACCAACTATCTTGCCACTGCCAACCTGATTACCTGCGCCGAAGCACTGGTTACAGCAAAGGCTGCGGGGATGGATCTGAACACGACCTATGAGGCGATCAAAATCTCGTCCGGCACATCCTTCGTGCACGAAACCGAAAGTCAGGTCATCCTGAACGGGTCGCGCGATATTTCCTTCACCATGGATCTGGTGAAGAAGGATATCGGTTTGTTTCAGGAGGTCGCCGACCGCGCCGGGGTGCCGCTGGAAATAAACCCGGTGATGATCAACATCTTTAACGATGGTATCGCACGATATGGCGAACGCGAGCTTTCACCAAATATTATCAAACGGCTGGAAGAGGCAACCGGCCTGGATATCACCGCCCCGGGCTTTCCAGCCGAAATGACGGATGATGAACCGGAAGAGCCGGGATACGAGGTTGTGCCACAAGGGCGCGCCTGAGGGTAGGGCAAACACCAGACTACATCGCGCCCCGTGAACGAGCAGGGGTAGGCAGGTGTTCCGAAAAAACACGCCATATCTGGCCCGCAGTTCGACAGAATCGCGGGCCATGAACGTCTGAAAATACCAAGCGTCACACGCGCATACTGCGGGGCCAAGTCAGCGATTTGGATGTAGTTGGAGGCGAGTACCGGAATCGAACCGGTGTACACGGATTTGCAATCCGCTGCGTCACCACTCCGCCAACTCGCCTTTTCAAGTAAAATCAAATACTTGCTGTGGTGTGACTGGGTTTTTAACAGCTTTCCTCTGGGGCGTCCAGTGGATTGCGCGCGAAATTGCCGGCAAGATCGAAATTTGCCGAAGTCCACGCCCAAGGAGTTGATCAAGATTCAGGTTGCGGCAACAGGGGCGTTGCTGGAAGGTTCAGGATATGGCACAAGCCGGACATCTTTGGGAATGAGACGAGATATCCAATGACTGACTTCGCAGCCCGGCGCCGCACAATGGTTGATACACAGATCCGCCCCTCTGACGTCACCAAGTTCCCGATCATTGAGGCGATGCTGAGTGTTCCGCGGGAAAGCTTCGTGCCCGATTCTCAACGCGAGGCGGCCTATGTGGACGGCCTGATTGATCTGGGGGACGGGCGCAGCATGTTGGAGCCGCGGACCCTGGCTAAAATGCTGGACGCGCTGAACATATCCAAGGATGAGATGGTCCTCGATATCGCTCCGGCAATGGGGTATTCCACGGCTGTCACCGCGCGGATGGCTGAGTTGGTTGTGGGTGTTGAATGCGACGAAACCCTTGCAGCCGAGGCGCAAAACCTCTTGGCCGAAGCTGACGTGCACAACGCCATCATCCACGTTGGCGCGCTGGAACAGGGTGTGGCGGAACACGGCCCCTATGATGCGATCATGGTGCAGGGCGGTGTCGAGCAGGTGCCCGATGCCCTGTTGGATCAGCTCAAGGACCACGGTCGGATCGTGTGTCTGTTTGTCAAGGGCAACCTGGGTACCGTGCGGATCGGTCGAAAAACCGGTGGTCGCGTCAGTTGGCGTGATGTGTTCAATGCCAATGCGCCGGTTCTGGAAGGTTTTTCGGCAGAGTGTGCATTTTCGCTATAGTCCGCCGATAGATTTTTCTATCACCTTGATTAGTTGAAAAGAAGGCCGCAAACTGCCTGCAGGGCAGTGTAATTTCGTTTGAGAGGATTTTGGTATGCGTGGTTCGGCGACAGGTAAGCTGGTCAGGGCGTTTGCTGTGACCGCAGGACTTGCCATGAGCGTGATGCCAGGGCGTGCAGCGTGGGCAGACAACATAACGGATGCGTTCATCGGCGCGTATAACACCAGTGGTTTGCTTGAGCAGAACCGGGCGTTGCTGCGCGCGGCGGATGAAGATGTGGCCATTGCGCTTTCCGCGTTGCGGCCAATCATCAACTGGACCGTGCAGGTCAGCCAGGATTACACCCGGTCGCGGGTCAATAACGTCGTGACGACAAACGAACCGTCGCGGTTCTTTTCGGGCCTGACGCTGAGCCAGCTTTTGTATGATGGCGGCGCGTCTGTACTGGGCAAGCAGTCGGCGCAGGAAACGGTGCTGTCTACCCGGCAAACCCTGATTGATATTGAACAACAGGTTCTTATTCGCGCAGCAAATGCCTATCTGGGCGTCCTGTTGCAGGAAGAGACCGTGGCGATCCGCCAGAACAACGTGGATGTGTCGGCAGAGGAACTTAGGGCGTCGAATGACCGCTTCGAAGTGGGCGAAGTAACCCGGACGGACGTCGCATTGTCCGAAGCGCAGCTGGCAAGCTCTCAGGCGGATCTGGCTGTGGCACGTGGCGAGTTGAGCATTGCGCAGGCCGAATACGTGAATGCAGTCGGAAAGGCACCGGGGCGAACGGCTGGTCAGCCGAGCCTGCCCAATCTGCCGCGTTCCGAAGCAGAAGCTGTGAATCTGGCGCAGCGCAACCACCCGGCCATTCTATCGGCTCAGCATCAGGTCAGGGCGTTTGATCTGGTCGTGCAGCAACAGCGGGCAAACCTTGGGCCGAATGTCAGCCTTAATGCCGATGCTGGCGTGTCCGAGCGCTATGACAACAATGACTATGTGAACGACGCAACCGTGTCGCTGAACTTCACACAACCTATCTACGCGGGTGGCCGGTTGGCGGCAAATGTCCGCCGCGCAATGGCCAGCCGGGATGCCTCGCGTGCGAATCTGCTGAACGTTCAAAAGAACATCACGCAGGGTGTTACCGACCGGTATGCGGCGTTTCAGGCGGCCAGCGCCAGTCTGAGGGCGTCAACCGAGCGCGTTAACGCCTCGCAGGTGGCGTTTGATGGCATCCGGGAAGAGGCAACTCTGGGCGCGCGAACAACTCTGGATGTATTGAATGCACAACAGGATTTGCTGGATGCACAGCTGGCAGAAGTCGCTTCGCGCACCGAACGGTCGCGGGCTGCCTATCAGTTGTTGCAGGCGCAGGGCCTTCTGACAGCCGAGCGTCTTGGGCTGGCGGTGCAAATCTATGATCCGACTTTGTATTACAATCTGGTCAAAAATGCGCCGGCACAGGTCAGCAAGCAAAGCAAGGATCTGGATCGCGTTCTCAAAGCATTGCGCCGGGACTGATCGCCAATACTATCTGTTGTGAGGCGCGGATTGTTTGGCTACACTCGATCCAAGGATAGAGCGGTAGAGAACAATGTCTGATAATGTCGTGAAAGCAGGGATCGAAGACGTTCTGTCTTCGGTCAAACGTCTGGTCAGTGAAGACAGTCGTGATAAAACCGTCGCGGATCAAACGACTAAGGCACGCAAGCCGGGGCGGCTGGTGCTTACAGATGCTTTGCGGATCAGCACACCAGATCAATTGGGGGTGATTCCCGCTAAAGCTGTATCAGAAGCCGAAGTTTCAGATGCTGCGAAGCCGATGTTGCTGCGCACCTGCGATATCGTTCAGACGGGTCAACCCGCGAACGCCGACCGGGACAAGCCAGAAACAGCCGAGACGAAACGCGCCGCGGCAGATGATGCAACAAGCAGCCTGAGTGCAAAGATCGAAGCGCTGGAAGCGGCCATTGCGCAAACAGAAGATCAGTGGGAACCGGACGGTGACAGCCAGGATGCATATTCGGGCACACCGTCGCACGCGCTGCCATGGGATGTCGAAGAAGAATTTGCCGCTGCGATGTCGATTGATACTGCCGGTGGCGAAGAACCAGACGCGGTTCAGCAGGACGAAGACGCACCTTATCAGGCGGAATTCATCCGGTCGTCTCAGGCTGTTGTGTCTGATGCTGATGCCGAAGAACCTGATTCCAACGAAAATGTCAGGACGATCGACATGGATGAAGACGCTCTGCGCACCCTGATCGCAGAGGTTGTCCGCGCCGAGCTGCAAGGAACGATGGGTGAGCGGATTACACGAAATGTGCGCAAGATGGTCAGGCGAGAGATCGCCCGCGTTCTTGCGGCTCAGGATCTGGAGTAACTCTCAGCCACGGTGCGGAGGCTGCGCGAGGCTGAGCAGCAGGTCAAGGTCCATGTGGCGCTCCAGATGATCGGCCAGATCGTTCAGCGCCTGCTCGACGCCGTCCTCATAGGACAGGTCCGAGGTCACGCCTAACGCTGACAAATACCGCGCCCGGAATGCGTCGGACGAAAAGATACCGTGCAGATAGCTTCCCTTGATCCGCCCGTTTGCGCTGGCCGCGCCTTCAGGGCGGCCTTCGACCTCAAGCCATGCATTGGTGCAATCCGGCCCGTTTGTATGGCCCATGTGGATTTCGTATCCGGTGACTGGCTCTCGGTCCGGCAACGCATGGGCCGTACGCAGGACAACTTGCTTTTGTCCTCCCATGACTGTGTCCACATCCAGCAACCCCAACCCGTCGACCTTACCCGGTCGACCGTCTACGCCATCGGGGTCGGAAATGGTCTTGCCCAGCATCTGAAAGCCACCACAGAGACCCAGCACATGCCCGCCGCGCCGAACATGACCGTACAGGTCGATGTCCCAGCCTTGTGCACGGAAATAGGCCAGATCTCCGATGGTGGATTTGCTGCCCGGTAGCAAAACCAGATCGGCATCGCCCGGCAATGCGCGTCCGGCCGGAATGATCTCGACACTCACACCGGGTTCGGCCGACAATGGATCAAGGTCGTCGAAATTCGCCATCCGTTCAAGCTGTGGCACAACAACCTTGCAGGTGCCGCCTGTGTGAGAGCGGATGTCCATCATATCTTCGGCCGGAAGTTTCCAGGCGTCATGAAACCACGGCACGACCCCAAGACAGGGCCACCCTGTACGAGAGGCAATATCATCGCGTCCTTCGTCAAAAAGGGACACATCGCCCTTGAACCGATTGACGGCGAAGCCCCGAATTCGCGCAAGATCGCCGTCGTCCAGAACCGCCTGAGTGCCGACGATCTGTGCGATCACACCGCCGCGGTGAATGTCGCCGACAAGTATTACAGGTATGTTCGCAGCGCAGGCAAAGCCCATATTGGCGATGTCACCCTTGCGCAGGTTTGTTTCGGCCGGGCTGCCCGCCCCTTCGATCAGAACCAGATCCGCGTCGTTGCACAGCCGGTCAAAGCTTTCCAGTGCGGCGCTTAGCAGCCTGGATTTATCCTTGCGGTAATCACCGGCTTTCATGGTGCCCGCGCGCTGCCCCTGAACAATGATCTGCGCGCCGGTATCTGTTTCGGGTTTCAGCAATACAGGGTTCATATCGGTATGTGTCGCCCGCCTTGCCGCCCGTGCCTGAAGGGCCTGCGCGCGACCGATTTCCCCACCGTTTTCCGTAACAGCAGCATTGTTCGACATGTTCTGCGGCTTGAAGGGCGCAACCCGAAGACCTCGCCGTGTGAAAGCTCGCGCAAGCCCTGCCACCAGAACGGATTTTCCGACATTGCTGCCGGTACCTTGAATCATGATGGCGCGAACCATGGATTGTCTCCTACCTGTCAAGGCGCAGATGACCTGATTTGGGCGGGCAGGGGAAGCCCCGAACTCACCCTGACGCCCGGGATAGTGGTGGGATACGCATAGAAAAACGCGCTCTGATGGCAGAGCGCGTTTTTTCTGAGTTGAAACAGCCTTGGATCAGGCAGCTTCAGCCTGCTGAGCGGCATTGCGACGCTCGCTTTCTTCACGCGACAGCGCGACCGAGGTCCGCACGCCACGGCCAACGAACTCCATCAGTCCGCTGACAACCCGCTCGTTCGGGTCGATTCCCGCGCAAGACAGCACTTCGCGTCCATCGCGCGAGCGCGCCCAACGGGCGATTTGTTCCGGGCCATTGCCATACTTCTTGTCATCGGCAATGGCGTCATCGAGTGCGGCCAACACAACGGCCGCGAAAAGTTTGCGAGCACGATTGCCTTGTTCGTTGTTAAAGGCAGTGCCGTCAACGAAATCTCTCATCTCGTCTTCCTTGTTTTTCTTGCTCTTGCAATTTTCGGCGTGACGGTCCTTATGACCGATAAAGTGCGATTCGGATACAGCTAATATGCATAGTTGCGTTGCGTCACTTGCATATCTCGCTGCACGTGCAGCACTAGGTTTGGTTGTCTTGTCAGGTATGTTCCCGCCAGATATAGGAGGCGCAACTGACGCATCAACCGTTTGTGAAGGAATTATGTAATGCCCAAGATAAATGGGAACGAAATTCGCCCCGGCAATGTGCTTGAGCATAACGACGGCCTTTGGGCCGCGGTCAAGGTTGACCATGTGAAGCCCGGAAAAGGCGGCGCTTTCGCGCAGGTCGAGCTGCGCAACCTGCGCAATGGTTCGAAACTGAACGAACGGTTCCGCTCGGCTGACAAGGTTGAGCGTGTGCGCCTTGAACAGAAGGATCAGCAGTTCTTGTATGAAACCGATGGCATGCTGGTCTTCATGGATGCCGAAACATACGAACAGATTGAATTGCCAGCGGATTTGCTGGGCGAGCGTCGTCCGTTCCTTCAGGATGGCATGACGATTGTTGTCGAATTCTACGAAAGTGAAGCGCTGAACGCGACGCTGCCGCAGAAAGTGACCTGCAAGATTGTCGAAACTGAGCCGGTCGTAAAAGGTCAGACCGCCGCGAACTCGTTCAAGCCTGCAATTCTGGACAATGGCGTGAAAGTCATGGTGCCGCCGTTCATCGGTCAGGATGAAATGATCATCGTGAACACCGAAACGATGGAATATTCCGAACGCGCGTGACGTTTCGTCGCTTTTAATATCAGACCGCGCAGACAGCCGCTGCGCGGTCTTTTTTATGCACTGTTGCGGTACCGGTAATGCGCGGGGTCCGGGCCGAATAGTTCCAACATAAGTTCGTATTTGATGCGGTTGGCACTGACTTGTCTGTAAAAGGCGATCAGGAACGCGGTCGGGCCCTGTATCCGACCAAGCCCGCTGGTCGCGGCCACCACTGTGCCGACATCGGTTTTGCCGTGCAGCACCAGATAACCGCCCAACATCAGAATACCGACGGTTCCGGCGCCATTGATCACGCTCAACAGGAACTTGGCCGAAAGCTTCCAAAGAAACATGCGCCGTCGTGTGTCATAGATGTCGTCGAACAGGGCATTGATATCCCGCTCGACGGCATCGATATCCTCGGTGGTCAGCCTATCAGTGGCGCTGCGCAAAAGGCGGACGCGTTCGGCGACGAACGTGTTCACTTTGCGTTGCGACACCAGAACGATAATGATCTGCGGAACAATCATGGAAAACGCGATAAGGCCAAGGCCTGGCTGCGTTGAGGATATGTACCCGATCACGCTGATCAGCGTTCCGACCTGAACCACCGGGTCCGAGAATGCGCCCCCGGCAAACTTGCCCAACTCCTCGGCTTCGGCCGAGATGGCGGTCGTCATGGTGCCCTTGCGCAGGTTTTCACCCGTTTCTTTCAGGTCAGTAGCGCGCCAGAGCAAGCGTTGCCGGATCAGCCGGATCATGTCTTCGCCCAATATCCCTGCGCGAAAACCCAGAACCCATTTCAGGGCGAGGCTCAGCAGGATGACAATCATCATGCCGATGCCCAGCAGAACCAGCTTTTCGACGTGAAGATCATTGGACGTAAGGTGGTTGACGATATCGCGCTGAAATTCAAGCGGAACAGCGGCAAGCGCCGCAATGGCAATGGATAACAGGATGAGGATAATCTGCCGCCCGGCGCTGGCGCGCCAAATCGCGGAATAAAGCTGAAACATGCGGGTATCCGTGTTGCCCCTGTGCCGACACATTGGCAGGGCTGGGTAACGGGTTCAAACCTTATGAAACATACGGCGGATAAGGCCGTGCCGATTTGGCAACAAGTTACGCTTGGTCCGTCAGGCGAACCACGACGTCTTCGGCCAGCATGTCAGCACTCGCACGGTCAAAGCGCAGATACGCGATTCCTTGGCCGCCTGATTGCGTGAACAGGGTGCCGACGGGTTTGCCGTTTGCGGTAATCTCAGTCCCCGCCGGAACCGATCCTTCGACAAAGACCCGCCGCAAGCCTTTGCGCAACTCGGTCTTGTGTTTCATGCGCGCAGTCACTTCCTGACCGACATAGCAACCCTTTTTGAAATCCACACCATTCAGCGCCTCGAACCCGGATTCGAGGATATAGCTGTCTGGCGTAAGTTCGACCCCAGCCTCGGGGATGCAGTGTCGAACGCGCAGCGCGTCCCAGTCAGTTCCGTCATCGCCATCTGGGGCTGTCGAATAGTCACGCCAACCCATATCCGCGTGACGGGGGTCGGGCAGGGCGGTGTCCGGTGCTGGACCTGTGCCGCGCTGCAGATGCAGATCCGTGCCTTCGATCACCACATCCGCACGGAGTTTGTACATGTTCAGGCGCTTGATCAGGTCATCTGCAAGTGGCTCGGCCACGTCCAGCAGTACCCCAACGTCATCGCGTTTCAGAAAGAAATCTGCCAGATACTTGCCCTGTGGTGTAAGCAGTGCGGCATAGACCAACCCATTGCCCAATCCCTGAACGTCATTGGTTACAAGATCCTGCAAAAAGTTTTCGGTGTCCGAGCCAGTCAGGCGCAGGATGCGGCGGGTGGGCATGGCTTGGTCCTCGTCATTGCCTTTGGCCTCGTGATATAGGAAGTCTCGCAGCCAAGACCAGAGGTTATCGGACGTGCCCGCACCCCTCACTGTAGTGATTCCAACCTTGAATGCCGCCGATTCCTTGCCTGCGTGCCTTGAAGCCCTGATGGAAGGGGTGCATTCCGGGCTGATCCGGGACCTGATCGTCAGCGATGCAGGCTCAACTGACCAGACGTTGAGAATAGCAGAAGATGTTGGCGCGCATGTCATTAGAGGTGAGCCATCGCGCGGCGGTCAATTGCGCCGGGGGTGCGCGCATGCTGATGGAGACTGGCTTCTGATCCTTCATGCAGACACCGTGTTGCAAGAGGGATGGGCCAAGAGCGTAAGCGCCCATCTGCCATCCAACGCACCAGCGGCGTTTCGGTTGGCTTTTCGCGCGCGTGGGCTTGCGCCAGCCTGGGTGGCCGGATGGGCCAATTTGCGCAGCAGGCTGTTCGGTTTACCGTACGGAGATCAGGGGTTGCTGGTTCCGCATGAGGCCTATCTGGCGGCTGGCGGGTATCCGGACCAACCCTTGATGGAAGATGTGGCGCTGGTGCGCGCATTGCCACGGATCAAGATACTCGGGTCGCATGCCTTTACGAGCGCGGAGCGCTATGAACAGGCAGGTTGGTTTCGGCGGAGCACGCGGAACTTGTGGACACTTCTGCGCTATTTTCTGGGAGTTGATCCACAGGTGTTGGCGCGGGGCTATCGGCGTTGAGCTTCGTACGTAACTCGACCAAAGATTTTCCCAATCGAAATGGGGCCGCAAAGCTAACAAGACAAAGCGCCACGATTTGCAGCACCAGAATATGGGCGTTGGCCTGCAGGTATTCCCATTCGTTTTTCAACTTGCCGACCTGCTCGATCAGGTCGTCATAGCTTTGTGCCAGGATCTGATAATCTCCGGCAATCGCGGGCACCTTACGGCGCATGTTGTCGATGGCTACCTGAGTTTTGTCGTCCAGGGACGTGAATACGAGGAACTGGTCGATATCGAAAGCATCGGCTTTGGCCGTCATATCCCGTAGCTCGTCCATTTCATCTTTGCCCTGACTTCCGAACAGGAAGTGCAGGCCCTGCAGGGGGGCCACTTCGTTGGTTACGGCGATGAACAGGGGCAATTCCGAGTTGCTGGCAGTTGATGCCGACAGGAATTCAACCTTGTCGCAAAGCACTGCCGTATCAGGATCGTAAGCAGGGTCGCAGAAACGCAGACGAAACCGTGCGGCATCCCGGTCGAATGCCAATGTTGCGGCGTAGGCCACATCAATCTGGCGATCCAGTCGCGAACTGTCCGACGTGTAAAGCCCCGCCAGAACAGCCACCAATGCGCCGATGCCACCCAGCACGACCCAGACCAGATCGGCCAGTTTCCATGCCCTGTGCCCTGCTGGCTTGCGGAACAAAAAGGCGGTGCCGATCGATCCTGACAGAAAAAACAGGATTAGCAGGGGCAATTGGTTGTCTGTCACAAAACTCATGTGCCCGATCTTAGAACGTGATGCGCGTCCTGCAACCGGGATCACGTGCTGTTGTAACTTCTTACCGGGCACAAGGGTGCGGGACGAGACCGGAAACGGCTTGCGGACACGTCCCCAACAGTGGCGGTAATTTGACCACTGGAATCCGGCTTGACAAAAATCCCGGTTTTGGCAGACACCACGCCCAAGTGAAATGGGGCCAAAGACCCTTTTTACGCACGATTTCTGCGGGAAAGGTTCGGGTATGACCCTGTTCGTCATTCTGATTATTCTGTCGGCGGCGCTGCTGCATGCCGTATGGAATGCCATCGTGAAAACGGCAGCGGACCGCACCACCATGCTGGGTCTGGTCGCGTTGGGTCAGGTCTTGCCGGCGGCGGTAATGGTGATGGTCCTGCCGTTGCCGAACACGCAGAGCTTTGTCTATATCCTGCTCTCGACCGTCGTGCATTTCGGCTATTACTTCATGCTGGGCAAGGCCTACCAGCATGGCGATCTGAGTGTGGTTTACCCCATAGCACGCGGGATTGTTCCGGCACTGGTCTCGCTTTGGGCGATGGTGCTGGTGGGCGAAGTTCTGCCCTGGCAGGCCTGGGGCGGGATCGCCCTGATCGCAGTTGGCATTCAGCTGAGCAGCTGGGCGGCGCTGCGTTCGGGCGTCGGGCGCAGCGCGCTGGGATTTGCGCTGGGAACCGGGTTCTGCATTTCGATCTATTCGGTGGTTGACGGGATTGGGGTGCGGCTGTCAGGCAATACGCTCAGCTATTGGGCGTGGGGGGCCTTTCTGCACCTGTTCATTGCAGGGTTTATCGGGGTCAGGAAACGCACCACCCTCAAAGACCTGCCAGTCAGAATATGGATGACGGGCCTTTTGGGTGGGCTGGTTTCGATGACAGCGTATGGTCTGGTGCTTTACGCCAAGAACTTTGCGCCGCTTGGGGCGGTTTCGGCCCTGCGGGAAACCTCGGTCATCTTTGCGGCGCTGATCGGGTTCATTTTCCTGAAAGAAGGCAACTGGATGCGACGCCTGGGCGCCGCGGTCCTCATGGCGATTGGCGTCGCGCTGATCGGCACGGCGGTCTGATCCGGTCCCCGAGCCATGGCAAGACGCGTTATCCGGCTGCGCCTTCTGACTGAAGCGTCCGGAAATACCGGATCGTTGCGTCCAACCCTTCCTTCAGCTGTACTGTGGGTTCCCAGTTCAGCAGGGTCCGCGCCAGCGTGATATCGGGCTGACGTTGTTTCGGATCGTCCTCGGGCAACTCTTTGAAACTGATAGGGGTTTCCGCGCCAACAAGCGCCTGCACCTCGCTGGCCAGCTCGTTCATCGAGAATTCGTTGGGATTGCCCAGATTGACCGGGCCGGTGACCTCCTTGTCGGTGTCCATCAGGCGGACGAACCCTTCGATCAGATCATCCACGTAGCAGAATGACCGGGTCTGCGTGCCGTCGCCAAAGATCGTGATCGGCTCACCCGTCAGGGCCTGCATGATGAAATTCGACACAACGCGCCCGTCGGCGGGGTGCATTCGGGGCCCGTAAGTGTTGAAGATGCGGGCGACCTTGATCTCAAGCCCCATCTGACGGTGATAGTCGAAGAATAACGTCTCGGCACACCGCTTGCCCTCGTCATAACAGGACCGCGGCCCAACCGGATTGACGTTGCCCCAATAGTCTTCGGTCTGCGGATGGATCGTCGGGTCACCGTAGACCTCAGACGTCGAAGCCTGAAATATCTTGCATTTCAGACGTTTCGCCAGACCCAGCATGTTGATCGCGCCGTGAACGCTGGTCTTGGTCGTCTGCACCGGATCGTGCTGGTAATGCACGGGCGAGGCGGGGCAGGCGAGGTTGTATATCTCGTCCACCTCGACGAACAGCGGGAAGGTCACATCGTGGCGCATGAACTCGAAGCGCGGGTTGTTGTGCAGATGGTCGATATTGCGCTTGGTGCCGGTGAACAGGTTGTCGACGCACAAAACCTCATGCCCCTGATCCAGAAGCCGGTCGCACAGATGCGAGCCTAAAAACCCGGCCCCACCGGTTACGAGAACACGTTTTCGACTGTCATAAAGGCGGGCCATTGCAAATCCTTAATCGTTAAATCCAAGCCAGCTTGTCACGGGGAAGCCGGGTGTTGGTTTGATTAGTAAACCGAAGGGATTTGAATTGCAGTAGATTTTGGTTTTTTGAGGGCGCGTGTGGTGTTGTGGTGTCTTCCGCCCCGTCAATGCTTGATGCAGAGCATCAAGCACGCGCCCGACCCGCCCCCGTTTTGCCGAAGGCAAACTTGCGGTTTGACGGCGTGCGCGTTCCGCACCCACCTTCGGGCCAGGCGCGATGGTTGTGGCAAAGTAGGATGGGTGTTTACTCCCATCTTGATGCCGGACTCTGATCGGTGAGAGCACCCATCCTACGCGCGATGCGTAACGGCTCATTTTCTCTTGTTCCTTCGAGGTGAGGAAAACCCCACTTTCAAGAAGTCATTTAATAGGCACGGATATGTCTAAGGATTAGAAAGCGACAAGATCGATAACCAATGCTTGACCAAAGAAAAATGCGAGTCTTGCTTTCAATTGTTGCGCTAGTTGTCGGCTCTGCCTCGGTAAGGGCTGAGATTGGCGCATCGGAAATATGGTCGGAATGTCGACCAACGGCTTCTTGCGTGATCGAATACGATCATCTCTCCACTCAAGACGCCGAACCATTTCTATTTTTAGGTCGCGTTGTGGATAGTAATCATCCTCAGTGGAGGCAGTACCGAAAGGCTATCCGTAAGTTTCCTGATGTGCAAAGCTGTTTAACCAAAGAAGAACAGAAGAAAGAAAACCCAAACTTGCTAAAGCTGGATTGGGAAAGAGTTGGCTACGGACGTAACGCAGAGGTTTGCGTATATCGGATTTCGCGAAGTCTGGTTACGCTCGACAGAGTTCAAAGCTGGATGAGTTATCACGACTTCCGAGTACTGGGATACAGCAGATACAGAAGTGAAAAATTTGTTACTACTAGAACTAACCAGCCTGTCGGGAATGTCTCAGGCTATTGGACTGTAGCACAGTATAGGGAAAGAAATCCTACGCTATTGTGGCGTTTTTTTGAGTTTGACCTGATTTATAGCTACGGAATTGTCTTAGAAATTTCTGAAGAGTTCAAAGTAGTGGGAGCCCATGTCACCACGCCAACAAAATAGACTCACACAGTAGGCCTAAGCTATCGTCCAATACTCGGAGTGTTGAAGGCTTACTGCTTCAAACATCCAACTCCTCCACAAACCGCGCGTTCTCCTGAATGTACTGGAACCGCAGTTCGGGCTTCTTGCCCATCAGACGCTCGACCAGATCGCCGGTTTCGCCGGGTTCATCCTCGTCGATGGTGACCCGGATCAATTTCCGGGATTTGGGGTCCATCGTGGTCTCTTTCAGGTCCTTGGCGTCCATCTCGCCCAGACCCTTAAAGCGGGACACGTCGATCTTGCCCTTGCCGCCCAGACCTTTTTTCAGCCATTCGTCGCGCTCGGCCTCGTCCAGACAATAGACGCGTTTGGCGCCCTGAGTCAGGCGGTACAAAGGCGGGCAGGCCAGGTACAGGTGACCCGCGTCAATCATCGGGCGCATCTGGGTAAAGAAGAACGTCATCAGCAAGGACGCGATATGCGCCCCGTCCACATCCGCGTCGGTCATGATGATGACCTTGTCATAGCGTAGGTCGTCAACGTTGAACTTGGTGCCAAGCCCGACACCCAGCGCTTGGGTCAGGTCGTTGATCTCGGCATTGGTGCCCAGCTTGGAACTGGCCGCACCCAGCACGTTCAGGATCTTGCCGCGCAAGGGCAGCAGGGCCTGCGTTTTGCGGTCGCGACCCATCTTGGCCGAGCCACCCGCAGAATCGCCTTCGACGATGAATAATTCGGTGCCGTCGCGTGTTGAACTGGAACAGTCCACCAGCTTGCCGGGAAGACGAAGTTTCTTAGTGGCGGACTTGCGTTGTGTTTCCTTCTCGGCCCGACGGCGCAGACGTTCTTCGGCCCTCAGGATAAGGAAGTCGAGGATCGCGCCGGCGGATTTCGTATCAGCCGCCAGCCAGTTGTCGAAATGGTCGCGGACCGCGTTTTCGACCAGCCGCTGCGCCTCGACCGTGGCCAGACGGTCCTTGGTCTGGCCCACGAATTCCGGCTCGCGGATAAAGCACGACACCAGCGCGCATCCACCTGTCAGCAGGTCGTCGCGGGTGATCTGCGCGGCTTTCTTATTGTTGATCAACTCGCCATAGGCCTTGATCCCCTTGAGGATCGCAGCCCAGAAACCGGCCACATGGGTGCCGCCTTCGGGGGTGGGAACGGTGTTACAATAGGATTGGATGAACCCGTCACGCGACGGTGTCCAGTTGATCGCCCATTCGACCTTGCCGGGGGTGCCGAATTTCTCGTTGAAATCGACGGTGCCCGCAAAGGGTTGCTCGGCATAGGTGGACGAGCCGTTCATCGTCTCTTTCAGGTAATCCGACAGGCCGCCGGGAAAGTGGAACGAGGCCTCAAGCGGGGTTTCGCCGTCATCGATGGCGGTTTTCCAGCGGATTTCGACGCCCGAGAACAGATAGGCCTTGGAGCGGATGGACTTGAACAGCCGCGCGGGTTTGAACTTGTGATGGCCAAAGATGTCCGGGTCGGCGTGGAAGGTCACCGTTGTGCCGCGCCGGTTCGGGGCCGCGCCAACCTTTTCGACCGGGCCAAGCGGGATGCCGCGCGAGAAACGTTGTTCAAATAGCTGCTTGTCCCGCGCCACCTGCACGACCATCGAATCAGACAGCGCGTTCACCACCGACGCACCAACCCCGTGCAAGCCACCCGAGGTCTGGTAGGCCTTGCCCGAGAACTTGCCGCCCGCGTGCAGGGTACACAGGATCACCTCCAACGCGGACTTGCCCGGAAATTTTGGATGCGGGTCGATCGGGATACCGCGCCCGTTGTCACGGACGGTCAGGGCGTAGTCGGAATGCAGCTCGACCTCGATCCGGTTGGCAAAGCCTGCCACCGCCTCGTCCATCGAGTTGTCGAGGATCTCGGCCAACATATGGTGCAGCGCACGCTCATCCGTGCCGCCAATATACATGCCGGGGCGTTTGCGAACCGGTTCCAGCCCTTCGAGCACCTCGATCGAGGAGGCGTCATAGGTAGAAGTGGCGCTGGGCGTCAACAGATCTTCGGGCATGGGTGCTGCTCTTGTTTTTGGGTTTCCGCCATTATGGCAGGTGATGTGGTCCGGGGGAAGGGGGACGCGAGGTGTTGTGGATTTTCTGTCAAGCCGCTTGCAATCCGTGCAGATAACCAGTCCTTTGATCCCGGTAAAGCGGAGGTGAATAAATGAGCTGGATCAGAACCGTTCCGTTCGAAGACGCGACTGGAAAGTTGAAGAAACTCTACGAACGCGTGACCGGGCCGAACAATAACGTAGACAACATCATGATGGCACACAGCCTTCGCCCGCATTCGATGGAAGGCCATATGGCCATGTACAAGGCAGTGCTGCATCATTCGGGCAACAAGATACCGAAATGGTTTCTGGAAGTGCTGGGGGTTTGGGTCAGCTCACTGAACCGGTGCGGGTATTGCGTCGAGCATCACTTTGCAGGTCTTCAGCGCTTGCTGGGTGATACGGTGCGTGGCAACGCGATCAGGGCAGCGATTGAGGCGCGCGATCCCTCGGCTGCACCGCTGGATGCGGCGCAAATGGCTGCGATGGATTATGCTCGCAAGCTGACCGAAGCGCCGGGCGATCTGGTCGAGGCGGACGTCGCTGCCCTGCGCGACGCGGGGTGGGATGATGGCGAAATCCTCGAGATCAATCAGGTCTGCTCCTATTTTTCATATGCAAACCGGACGGTTCTGGGGCTTGGGTGCTCAACCGATGGTGATGAGTTGGGGTTGTCGCCGAACAACTCTGACAACCCTGACGACTGGGGGCACCGGTAAGGTGCTAAAGATGTCGTCGGCGCTGCGACAAAGGCTGCCTGGCTTGCCGTTGCGCGCGGGCGCGGCCTGATTACGTCAGGCCAGTCCATTCCAGAATGGCCTGCGCCACGGCCCGCGGGTTTTGATGATGCAACCAATGATCGGTCCCAGGGATCGTGACACGGGTGAGGTGGGTGGCAAACGCCTCCAGCCCCTCAGTGGCTTCTGGTAAAAGGGCTTTGTCATCCGGCCCCCAAATCAACAAGTGCGGACACCTGACATGCAACCGGTCGAGCGGCAGGTCGGGCAGGTCTGTCGCGGGGACACCGGGTTTGGCGACAACCAACGGAGAGGCTCTGTACCAATTCAGCATCGCCTGCAGCCGACCGGGTCGGGCCCATTCAGTGCTGTAGTCGGCCATGCGAGCTTCGGTCAACCAATCCAGCCCCATACCGTGGCGAAAGAACTGTTCCAGCATCGCAAAGTTGTTTTCGGACAGTTTTTGTGCGGCATCGGGTGCTCGCAGCAGATTGATATATTGCGAGGCTGTGGATTGTGCGCCACCCAATGCCATCGCGCGTTGAAACGGCACCGGATGTACTCCGTTTGCAATGATTAACCGATCAACGAGTTCCGGGCGGAACATGGCAACGCCATAAGCCACCGATGCGCCCCAGTCGTGACCCAGCAGCGCAACAGGCGCGCCGCTGGTTTCAATCAGTGCGGCCATGTCTGAGACCAGTTGCGACAGGGTATAGTTCTGCACCCCTTCGGGACACCAGCTTTGGCCATAACCGCGCTGGTCCGGAGCAATACAATAAAAGAGTTCTGCCAGATGAGGCGCAAGATCGGCCCAGGCACCGCTGTATTCGGGGAAACCATGCAGCATCAATAATGGTGGCGCGGCTTTGTCGCCCCATGTCCTGATGTGGAAAGAATGGCCGTTCAGCTTGAAAAAAGACGTCTGCATTGGAACAAGGGATCCGCGCTGGAAATCATGGGTTTTTGAGGCATCTATTTGACACCAATCAAAGCGCATTTCCGAGCTTTCTGCTAGCCACCCTTCAGGACAGTAGAAAAGGACAGGATGTATGGACGCCATCGCCACGACCAACGCAGAACCCACCCAGATCAAGACCACGCTCACCAAAGACACCGACCCTTCAGCGCCCAGCCCCGAGAAAATCCGGCAGGCGTTTGAAAGTGGGAAATACCCCTATGGCCGCAAAATGGCCCGGTCGGTGTATGAGACGCAAAAAGCCAATCTGCAGGCCGAGCTTTTGAAGGTTCAGCTGTGGGCGCAGGAAACGGGGCAGCGGTTTGTGTTGTTGTTCGAAGGGCGCGATGCGGCCGGCAAAGGGGGTACGATCAAGCGGTTCATGGAGCACCTGAACCCGCGTCAGGCCCGTGTCGTTGCATTGAACAAACCCACCTGGGAAGAGAAAGGCCAGTGGTACTACCAGCGCTACATTCAGGAGATGCCGACCGTAGGCGAAATGGTGTTCTATGACCGGTCCTGGTACAACCGTGCGGGTGTGGAACGGGTTATGGGGTTCTGCACACCCAACGAATATCTTGAGTTCATGCGGCAAACGCCCGAGTTGGAACGGATGCTGGTGCGCTCGGGCATTCAGCTATACAAATACTGGTTCTCGGTTACGCAGCAAGAACAGCAGCGCCGTTTCAAAAGCCGCGAAACCGACCCCTTGAAGCAATGGAAACTGTCGCCCATCGACAAGGCAAGCCTCAGCAAGTGGGACGACTATACCGAGGCGAAAGAAGCCATGTTCTTTTACACAGACACGGCTGACGCACCCTGGACGATTATCAAGTCAAATGACAAGAAACGCGCGCGCCTGAACTGTATGCGTCACTTCCTGTCCTCGCTGGATTACCCTGGCAAGGATCACGATATCGTGGGCGAGCCTGATCCGCTGATCGTAGGGCAGGCGCATCACGTTATTCACCGCTCCGAGCATATTCTGGGTACGGCTCTGCACCCCGACGCCCGCTGATTGCAAAGATGCCCGGCCACAGGAAACGTCCGGGCATCAAAGTCTCAATGTGAAATATTACCGATCCGCCCTTGTCCCGCGCCAAAGCCGCGCATATGGCTGGAGCGATGACAAAGGTGATGACATATCCGGCCCATTTTCGGGCTATTGCCGTTCTTGGCCTGCCACTGGTTGGCGGTCATCTGGCGCAATACGCAATCGGCTTGACCGACACCATCATGCTGGGTTGGTACGGGGTCGAGGCGTTGGCGGCCGTTACCTTGGCCAACAGTTATTATTTCGTGTTGTTTTTGTTTGGTGCGGGATTTGGATGGGCCGTCATGCCCATGGTTGCCACAGCGGCGGCGGAAGGGGATGAAACCAGCATTCGCCGCTCGACCCGGATGGGGCTATGGTTGTCGTTGCTGTATGCCGTGGTTGTCATGCCCTTGCTGTGGTGGTCCTATCCGATCCTGATCGCCATGAAACAGGAACCGCAAATTGCTGAAACCGCAGCCGAATATCTGCGAGTTGCCGGTTGGGGATTGTTTCCGGCCCTCATTGTGATGGTGTTGAAAAGCTATCTGGCGGCATTGGAGCGAACGCAGATTGTTTTGTGGATCACAATTGCGGCGGCGGCTGTGAACGGGCTGACCAATTATGCGCTGATCTTCGGCAACTGGGGTGCCCCCGAACTGGGCGTGACAGGGGCGGCAATCGCCTCGATCACGACACAAGTTGTTTCGCTGATCGCGGTTGTTATCTATGTGATCCGGACGTTGCCAGAGCACAGCCTATTCCAGCGGTTCTGGCGACCGGATTGGGAAATGTTTGCCAGCGTATGGAAGTTGGGTGTACCCATCGGCTTGACCACATTGGCCGAAGTTTCACTGTTCGCGACTTCTGCGGTGATGATGGGCTGGCTGGGTCAGGTCCCGCTGGCTGCGCATGGGATCGCCCTGAATCTGGCTTCTGCCACTTTCATGGTTCACCTGGGGTTATCAAATGCGGCGACCATCCGGGCTGGCAATGCGCTGGGTCGTCGGGACAGGGCGCATCTGGAAAAGGGTGCAATTTCCGTGACTGGTATGTCGCTGGTCATGTCGGTGGCAACCATCATTCTGTTCCTGACCTGCGCCGAGCCTTTGATTTCCCTGTTCATGGAAACAGATGACCCGCAGCGGGGCCAAATCCTGACTATCGGTACCGGATTGCTTGCCATGGCGGCTTTGTTTCAGCTGGTCGACGGCGCGCAGGTGATTGCGCTGGGCCTGCTGCGCGGGTTGCAGGATGCCAAGATCCCAATGGTCATGGCGGCGCTCAGCTATTGGGTCGTAGGGATTCCCGCGTCGTATTATTTCGGCTTTGTCCGTCATATGGACGGCATCGGCGTCTGGCTGGGCCTGGTGCTTGGTCTCGCCTTCGCAGCCGTGCTTCTCATGACCCGATTCTGGATGTATTCGGTACAGCAGATACAGGCATCGGCCGAGCCCGCCTAGTCTTTGTCCAGCCGATCTGCCTTTTTTCGCACCAGTACCGTACGCAGGTCGTGCATGGCCATCAATAACCTGTCTGTCACATCCTCCAGCTGCGTGTCGCTTGCCTTGGACTGTGCCCATTGCGTGGTCAGATTCAGATAGTCGACCGCGCGATGGATATCGTCAATGTCGCGCTGGGCCAGCAGGGCCCGGCGCTCTTCCATCCATTGGGCAATCTCGGCCTGATCCCGGTCTGACAACGTCCGCTGCCCGTGCGGCTTGACCTCGCCATTGCGGATATTGATGACGGCAATCTGGTCCATCTCGATCCGGCGCTGACGGTTTTCCGTATCGATCCGAAACACCGCAGCACCGTTTTCACGTATGCGAAAGTAATACTCAGGCAGTTCGGCGGACATGGTCACCTCAGAGAAGCACAAAAACGCTGGATGCGGCTGCAAGCTTCGGTCAGTGCCGCGTCGGACGTAGCATAGCTGACGCGGAAATTCGGCGACAGGCCAAAGGCGGCGCCAAATACAACGGCCACGTCGGCCTCTTCCAGAAGTGCGGTTGCAAAGGCTTCGTCGTCTACCAGAACTGTCCCGGCGGGCGTCGTCTTCCCGATCAATCCGGCGATAGACGGATAGACATAAAAGGCCCCTTCGGGTGTGGGGCAGGTGACGCCATCAATCTCGTTCAGCATCCGAACCACCAGATCGCGCCGGCGCCTGAATGTCTCGTTATTCGGGGCCAGAAAATCCTGAGTTCCGTTCAGGGCCTCGACGGCAGCCCACTGACTGACCGAGCAGGGGTTCGAGGTGGATTGCGACTGGATCTTGCGCATGGCCGCGATGATTTCGACCGGACCGGCAGCATAACCGATGCGCCAACCGGTCATGGCATAGGCTTTTGAAACCCCGTTGCAGGTGAGGGTTCGGTCAAATACGCCGGGTTCAACCTCGGCCGGGGTGCAGAACTCAAACCCGTCATAGGCCAGATGTTCGTACATGTCGTCCGACATGATCCAGACATGCGGATGACGCATCAGAACATCGGTCAGCGCCTTCAGTTCATCCCGACTGTACCCTGCGCCCGTTGGGTTCGAAGGCGAGTTAAAGATGAACCACTTTGTCTTGGGCGTGATGGCGGCTTCCAGTTGTTCTGGGGTCAGCTTGAAACTGTTTTCCAGCGTCGTCTCGACCACAACAGGGGTGCCACCGGCCAAAAGCACCATATCGGGGTAGCTGACCCAGTACGGTGCAGGGATGATCACCTCGTCGCCTTCATTCATCGTCGCCATCAGAGCATTGTACAGCGTTTGCTTGCCACCGGTCCCGACCGAGATCTGGGCCGGCGAATAGTCCAGCCCGTGGTCACGTTTCATCTTGGCACATGCCGCTTGTTTCAACTCGGGGATACCGTCCGGCGCGGTGTATTTGGTTTTGCCTGCTGCGATGGCCGCAACAGCGGCGTCTTTGATGTTCTGGGGCGTGTCAAAATCCGGCTCACCAGCGCTTAGGCCGATGACATCACGTCCGGCGGCCTTCAGCTCGGCTGCCTTGGCTGTCATGGCGATGGTGGGTGAAGGTTTGACGCGTGACAGTGTCGCAGACAGAAAACTCATGCTCGGCCTCGGTTTGTATGTTCAGCCCGACTGTCATAGGGTGCGTCCGAGTGACGATCAAGCAGTATAGACAATGTGAGATGGAGACCCGAATGAATGATGAAAACGACTGGTACGGTCCGGATTCTGCGACATTCGGAGACCGTCTGGCAGGCGCACGCGAAGCCGCGGGAATGACGCAGGCGCAACTGGCGCGGCGTCTTGGGGTCAAAAAGGCGACAATTTCAGATTGGGAAAACGATCTGTCCGAACCCCGGGCCAACAGGCTGTCAATGATGGCGGGCATGGTCAATGTCTCAATCATGTGGTTGTTGACCGGCGAGGGCGACGGCATGGATGCGCCCGTGGATGAGGGCGAAGGCGGTATGGAACTGTCCTCTGCCGTGGCCGAACTGCGCGCCATCCGTGCGGAAATGCGCGCCTGTTCTGAACGCGCAGCGCGTCTGGAAAAGAAAATGCGTCAGATGCTGGAGCAGAAGAATTGAGCGAACCCCGGGATGTGCGTATCAAGCGCATGCAAATGCGGTCGATGCGACGCGGCATCAAAGAGATGGACATTATCCTGTCCGCCTATGCGGGGGGCAATCTGGCCGACATGGATGCCGCCGGGCTGGATGTCTATGACGCGCTGTTGCATGAAAACGATCAGGACCTTTATCAATGGGTCACGGGGCAGGTGCAGCCTCCGGCGCGATTTGCCAGCCTGATTGCAGACATAGCGCAAACCTTTCAGAAATAAGGCAAAGTTCCGCTTAACCGATTTTTCGGATTTTCGGTTCATCGTGTGTCAAACAGCGCGACTGAATCGGAGGGTCGGATGAGTATGGAAATGCAGGTCTCCACACCAGAGACTAAGGGTTTCATAACCAGCTATCTTGAGGCGCTGGCCCTGGTGGAGCGACTGCACCGGTTGTTGCTGGATGTCATCAAGGACGAGTTTGAGCGCGTCGGCGTATTGGAAATCAATGCGGTTCAGGCGTTGTTGCTGTTCAATATCGGTGATCACGAAGTCACGGCAGGCGAACTGAAAAGCCGTGGGTACTATCAGGGCAGCAATGTCAGCTATAACCTCAAGAAACTGGTTGAGATGGGCTATATGCACCACCAAAGATGCGAGATTGATCGCCGTTCAGTTCGCGTACGCCTGACGCCGCAGGGCAGAGAAATCCGCAATATCGTGTCCAAGCTGTTTGCACGTCACGCCGAAGGCCTGCAAGGCAGGGGGGTGCTTGGGCTTGAAGGCATTGAGGATATCACAAGTTCGCTGCGTCGCGTTGAACGGTACTGGACGGATCAGATACGGTATATCTATTGATCAGTGGCGGGCGTCAGACAGGACAAGGCTGTCCAGCTCACGAAGAAGTTTGCGAGTCATGGCCTCTTCATACGCCTCAAAGCCCAGCGCCACTTCTACGAACGCGTTTGGCCCCAAAATGACCCAGGCAGAATAATAAGCTGAAAGTTCACCCACCTGAACATATCTCCGATCACCTTCCTTCGGATCGTCAGCGCCGATCACCAGCCCGTTAATCGTGATCCCGCCATGTCGTAAACTGGCTTTCACATCCCGTGGATGCGGTCCAAGGTTATGTTTACCATCCCCGGACAGATCCAGCGTACGGCGCCAGCATCCCCTTTGCTGATCAAGCAGGGAAGAGCCAAATAACATGGCCGACCCTAACGCCGTTCCTTGCGGAGCTGAACTGCGCGAGGTTCGGACCAAACGATCACTGATTGCGATCAGGTCGGCGGGGGATCGTACTTCTGTCCACTCCAACAGCATCCGTTCATGTCCCCGCTCGCTCCACTCGAAGATCGCCAGACGTAAGGAGGTTGCGCCGTCCGACAACATCAGCTGGCTGACTTCGGGGCGGCTCAGGGCCGACGCCAGCCCGTCCAGTTGCAGCCTGTATTCCCGGCTGTCGACCGAACCCGACACATCCAGCCCCAGCGCAAGGGCCTGACGGCACTCGCCAAAGGCAGGTCCTGATATAAGGCAAGCCAGAAAGACGACCACCTGACGTATCATGGGCCTTCATTCCGTAATGCACCGATTTGCAAACCGCTCAGTTCCCGTTTCAGTTTCTTTCGCATGGCGCGCTCGAAATCTTCAAACCCGGTCGCAACTTCCAAAAAGGCGCCGGGCCCGTGCAGGACATTATTTTCGAAGAAAGGGATCAGGAACAATTCTCCCTCGAAATCGGCTGCGTTGATCACAAGCCCATTCACGACAGTGTTTTGAAAGGGAAAGTGCCGATAGGCGATCTGCGGCCCATAGCCATCGTTGTTCGTGCCGTCGCCGGACAGGTCAATGGTTTGAAACAAGCATTGCGGCGCTTGCTCCATAAGGTTTGCACCGTATGCCAACGCATAGCCCATAGCTGTTGCCGATCCGCTGTCAGATCGGACGGATTGGCTGACCTGGCTGGCTGCGAACAGCAGATCACCAACGTCATCGATCATTGTCCAGTTCAGGACGACATTTTGGGTTGAGCGGCCACTCCACTCATATACCGCCAGGGCAACGGGCATCGGTGAAGAAAAGAAGGCCTCTTGCACTTCGGGTGCAATCAAGGCGGCGGCTAACCCCTGCCGTTGCAACACATCTTCAGCCTCATCGACTGAAACGGAAATATCCATCGCCAAGGCCAGCGCCAAGCGGCATTGCTCGGCCTTAACAGGGCTGGCCTGAACGACCAGCCCAAACGCTATCAGCCAACGGATCACCAGTGACCACTGCTCTCCATGCTGGCCCAGGGTTCGGCTGGTTCCAGTGCTTCTCCATTCTGCAAAAGCTCAACCGAGATGTTGTCGGGCGATCGAACAAAAGCCATGCGACCATCCCTTGGCGGGCGATTGATCGTAACGCCATTGTTCTGAAGATGTTGGCAAACCTCGTAGATATTGTCGACACCGTAGGCCAGATGGCCGAAGTGACGGCTGTCGGCTGGCAACGCGTCATCGCCGTCCCAGTTGTACGTCAACTCGATCGGCGCCTCTTCCTGTCCCGGAGGGGCCATGAAGATCAGAGAAAATCGCCCGGCTTCACTGTCATACCGACGTGTTTCTTTCAGACCCAGAAGCTCGTAAAATGCCATGGATTTTTCCAGATCCTTCACGCGGACCATGGTGTGAAGATATTTCAGCGCCATTTCGGCCATCCTTTTTCGACTCACATTGCCAAGAGCTTAGCGCTCCGCCTCGATGTGTCGATAGAGCCCTTGGCAGCAATTTGTTTTTTGCGCCCGCTGCGGCATATATCGCGGTTCCTGCGCCGGGATCGGCGATATATAGTAGCAGGCGACTCATTGCCAGAAAGGAAGATTCGATGCCGCTGTCCCCTGACCAACAGGCCGAGATCGACGCGCAACGCGCGCAATCGCATCCCACGCGTCGAGTTGTCTCGGCGGGAATGGAAGACCACCTGTACACGGCGCATCAGGTTCTGGATCATGGCTTTGTCCGCGTGATCGACTATATGGGGGACGATGCCGCCATCTGTCAGGCTGCGCGCGTTTCATATGGCACAGGCACCAAATCCGTTCAGAATGACGAGGGGTTGATCCGGTATCTGATGCGGCACTGGCATTCCACGCCATTCGAAATGTGCGAAGTCAAATTGCATGTGAAATTGCCTGTGTTCGTGGCGCGGCAGTGGATCCGGCACCGGACCGCCAATGTGAATGAATACTCGGCACGGTATTCAATTCTGGATCGCGAGTTCTATATCCCAGCCCCAGAACATGTGGCGGCACAGTCCGAAGTGAACAATCAGGGCCGTGGGGCAACGTTGGAAGGTGAAGAGGCCGCGCGCGTATTGGAAACCCTCAAGGCCGACAGCACGCGGTGCTATGACAATTACGAGTCCATGATCAGCCAGGACGGGCAGCAGGGGCTAGCACGTGAACTGGCCCGCATGAACCTACCCGCAAACGTTTATACGCAATGGTATTGGAAGGTGGATCTGCATAATCTGTTCCACTTCCTGCGCCTGCGGGCCGATCCGCATGCTCAGTATGAAATCCGCGTTTATGCCGAGGCGATGTGCAAGATCGTCGCTGATTGGGTGCCGTTTGCGTATAAGGCGTTCGAGGATTACCGGCTGGGTGCGGTGAACCTGTCTGCCCAGATGGTCGAAAGCCTGCAACGCATGCTGGCAGGAGAGGCGGTCACGCAAGAAAACTCGGGGATGACAGCGCGCGAATGGCGTGAGTTCGAGGCGATCATTCGCAAATAGAGCTGACGAGCTGCATAGCTTTTGTCTATACGTGTCGTCATGGAATTGTTACACTTGTTCCATGGCCCGCATTTTGCATTTTGCTCTGTTATGTCTGTTTTTTGGTCTCGCCTTGCCTGCGCAGGCCAAGTCCCCCATAGCTGAGGTTTTGTGCGAACCGACGCTCCGGTTGCACCAGAAACTGGAAAGGCAGTTCGGTGCGCGGCGCGTGGCATCGGGTGTTCGCGGGCCGGAACAGATTATGGAAGTCTGGGCAAGTCAGCACGGGGACTGGACCATGGTTGTCACCTACGCGACAGGCACATCCTGCATCGTTGCCATGGGCGAAAACTGGAATACCCACGCCGACGCCAAGCCCGCGCGAGGGTAATGGAACGAAACCGGTGGGGGATGGATAACGGCCGGAAATTGGCCGTCATCCTTAATGATCAACCGCGTGTTTAGCGGGATGTCGTTACAGTGGTTTCAAATCAGCTGCCATTTGGCGGCCGTCGCGTCCGTCCTGCAACTCGTACGAAACTTTTTGGTTGTCTGCGAGTCCGGTGAGGCCGGACCGTTCTACGGCCGAGATATGTACAAACACATCTTTGCCCCCTTCGTCAGGGGCAATAAATCCATAGCCTTTAGTGGTATTGAACCATTTCACGGTGCCGGTTGGCATGTCCCGTGTCTCCTTCTACTTACGCATTGTCCCACAAATTGGTGGGGGCTGTGGTCAGCGTCACCACGAAAAAGTTGTTTTGGCACTGGCTGAACAGTCCAATTCGTGTGTTTCGCCTTTTTCAACATTGCACGGTGAAGTAAAAAATCAAGAATAACCGCAAGAAGCGGGCAAGATTGCTTAAAATCAAAGCATGGGCAGGAGCGTCAAAGACATGCAGCTTTATGGATTGAAAAACTGTGACACCTGTCGCAAGGCATTGAAATCGCTGCCAGACGTCAAATTTTCTGATGTACGCAGCGACGGTGTGCCGGGTTCGGTGCTGTCACGGGCCTTTGCCGAGTTCGGCAATGACTTGCTTAATACCAGATCGACGACATGGCGCGGATTGGACGAAACCCAGCGTGCCAAGCCCCCTTTGGAGCTTTTGAAAGAGCACCCGACCCTGATGAAACGCCCATTGATCGAAGTCGATGGCAGGCTGTTGTTGGGTTGGACAGCTGAAACCCGTGCTCAGCTTGGCATTTCCTGAACGGGTGCTTATCTGCGTGAAAGCTACAATGAGGGTTTTCAATGCGTAATGCCGCAATGTTATTGGGTGTAATCGCCGGGTTGATCGGAATGATCGTCGGGTTCTTCGGCTATGCAAAGGTGGTCGTGGTTGACCATGTCGGCGAGATTGACGGAGTTCTAAGCCAGGTCGACAATCCTGATCTGGTGCAAGCCATTTCGATTATCGCGCCCTTGCTGGCAATCGCGGGCGGGGCCATGGCACCAGCGCGCGCGTTGATTGGCGGGGTCTTGTTGCTGGGGTCAGCGGCTGCGATGTACTACGCCTTTGGTTTTGGTGTTTTCACCATGTTCCCGATCACATTTGCCGGGATCGCCGGGATACTTGGGCTGGCCGCGGGAAAACCGGACCAGCCCAAGGCACATTTCTGAGTTACTTAAGGCGAAGGATCCGGTCGAGCGAGATCGGCCCTGCGCCGTTGATGACGATCACCAGCATCAGGAAGGTCCACATCGTGCGCTGATCCATCAGGGACGGCGCCGCGTCGAACAGGCTGCCCAGTTTCACGCCATGGCCGGTGACGTCGACAAGAGTCTGCACCCAGATGAAACCGATCATGCCCAAAGCCGCCAAACGCGAGAACAGCCCAACCAGTAGAAGTGCCGGGAGCACAAATTCGGCAACCGTTCCCATGAAGATGACGATGCGTTGGAAGAACGTCATTTGGGACACGTCATACAGAACAGCCTCCGCCGCTTTGGGGAATATCTGACCAAATGCACCTGCCGAAGGCGAAAAGATCGATCCGTCGATCTTCAGCATGGCTGAGTTCCAGTAATAAACCAGAAGAACCGCAACAAAGACCAGCCGTGCCAGCGTAGGGGTCAACCAGCCAGAGGCAAGGTCCAGTTTTCCCATGGTGTTATTGTAGGTTGAGATCAAAGCAGTCATGTCTCGGGCCTTTCGATAGTCACAGAGGTTATTGCACCGCCCTGCAACAGCAGTGCCAGAGTGGTTCCAAGATCAAATTCAGGCAGTTTGGCAGTCGTTTTTTCATATGCGTCACCGATTGTGTCGCCGTTCTGCATACAGGCGATCCAGTCTGCACCACCCGCCGGAAGTGGATTGGGTGTGGGATCGAACTCGGCGCGTGTGATCAACACGTCCTCTGCACCGGCATTCGGTTTCGGTGCGTTCTCTTCGCTGTTAAATCGCCAGATCGCGAAAATTGGCCAATCCGAGCGGATCACCTGCATGGCCGGTGCAAACTGCAACCGGGCCTGCATGACCTGTTCGGGTTCGACGGCTAGAACATCTGCCGGTGCAGGTTCGCTGTCGGCGGCGTGGTAGGACTTGCGCAAGGCAATCTCCAACCGGGCCACGTCCGGCAGGTATCCAAGATGGGCAAGTTGGGGCATTCCTGCCAGAAAATCAGGAAACGCCTCGCCATAAAACATCATCAGCGGAGAGGAGGGCGGGTGCTGACGCAGGAAAATCCCGGCCAACCCATCCATGTTCTGCGCCCCTAGCAATTTGGCAATCACAGGAAACGCCTGATGCATCGCTTCGGTCAGCGACACCGCAACGTTGTTGCGGTAAACGCTGAATCTGCGACCGGCCGGTCGCGCACCGCCGTCCAGCAATCCACCGGGAACGGGCGCTGACGCATCCATCATGGCCGCGCGGAATTCAGATTGAGAAACGCTCATACCGGTATCCGGTCCAATGCGGTTTGCGCGCGAATGGCCTCATCCCGCAGAACGGGCCAATCAGGCACATCAGTGTCCCATTCGATCAGAACGGGTTTTGGCCCCGAACGCTCCAGCACATAATCCAGCAGGGCCCACACCGGATCGACCACTTCACGTCCGTGACTGTCGATTAGCAGCGGATGACCGTGATCGTCTTCATCCTCATCATGGCCGCCAAGGTGGATTTCCGACACCTTTTCAATCGGATAGGCGTCAATATAGCCTTGTGGTGAGAAATCCAGATTGGTCGCCGAGACAAAGACATTGTTTACGTCCAGCAACAAGCCGCAACCGGTGCGCTTGGCAATCTCCCTCAGGAAATCAGGTTCGGACCAGGTGCTTTCCTCGAAGGCCAGATAGCTGGACGGGTTTTCCAGCAGCATCTGACGCCCGACGGTGTCCTGCACCTGATCGATATGTTCACAAACCCGCGTAAGAGTTTCGTCGGTATAGGGCAGGGGCAGCAGATCGTTGTAGAAATGGCTGTCATGGGTAGACCAGGCCAAATGTTCGGAAAAGCTTGCAGGGTTCAGCCAGCCGACCAGGTGTTTCAACCGGGCCAAATGATCGGAGTCCAGCGCGCCTTCACCACCAATGGACAGGCCAACGCCATGGACCGAGATTGGGAACTTTTCGGAAAGGTGGCGCAGTTGCGCCAAGGGTCGCCCGCCGTCGCCCATATAATTCTCGGCATGGATTTCCAACCATGCGACGGGCTGTGCGTGTTCAAGTATCTGAGCGAAGTGTTGCGGCTTGTAACCAACGCCCGGCGCTGCGGGCAGGCGGTTTGACCGGCAGGTGTCATCCAACATGGGCCAGTTCCTTGATCACGAAAGGGAAAGGGCGGGCGATGGTGCCCGCCCCTTGAAATCGTCAGGCCAGTCTTATGCCGGCAGGTCGCGGTCCAGTGCTTCCAGCGAACCTTTGCGCGGTGTGCCGTTTGCTTCCGCAGGCAATTCGATGTCGGCGCAGGTGCCTGCGTCAACCAAGGTCCATGCGTTGCCCTGATAATCAACGGTCGAGGTGCCCGCGCAGGTGGTGCCGGGGCCTGCGGCACAGTCGTTCTGACCGGCCAGCGATACGCCATAGCACTTTTCTTTTGCCTGTGCGCTTGCTGTGGTTGCGACACCCGATACGGCGGCTGCGACTGCGGTTGCGATAACCAGGGACTTAGCTGTGTTCGACATCTCGGTAATCCTCTTGATGACTGGGTATGTCTGCTTGTGACAATGACAAAGGTAGTGGCTTGGTGGGCAGAGTTGAATTCACGAGCCCGTGTCTCACAAGCGCGTCATGGGGCGGCCTGCCCCCTTGCAGCGTAATACACTGTTTTTGATGAAGAAAGGGTGAAATGTTACAATCCGACCCCTTAGTAGGGGTCGGATTTTTTTGGAAATGGTGCTGTTTGTTACAGCAGATCTGGCGGGGTGGCGGCGTGTGCCAGCTCTTTTGTTACAACATCAAGCGGTTGTACCTGGGTCTGTTTTTCACCCAGTCGCCGCACGCTTACGGTGCGTTCGTCAACTTCGCGGTGACCGACGGCCAGAATTACAGGTACTTTGCCGACCGAATGCTCACGGACCTTATAGTTGATCTTTTCATTGCGGATGTCGGCCTCGGCCCGCACACCCGCAGCACGCAGGGTTTCGACCACTTCGGTGACATAGTCGTCCGCGTCGGACGTGATGGACGCGACGACGACCTGACGCGGGGCCAGCCAGAACGGCAATTTGCCTGCGTGTTCCTCGATCAAGATACCGATGAAGCGTTCGAACGAACCAAGTGTTGCGCGGTGCAGCATGACCGGGCGGTGCTTGGCCCCGTCGGCGCCGATATAGGTGGCATCCAGCCGTTCGGGCAGAACGAAATCGACCTGGAAGGTGCCGCATTGCCAGTCACGCCCGATGGCGTCCGTCAGCACGAATTCCAGTTTCGGACCATAGAATGCACCTTCGCCCGGGTTCAGTTCCGGTTCGATCCCGGCGGCACGGGTGGCGGACAAAAGCGCCGCTTCGGCCTTGTCCCAGACATCGTCCGATCCGGCGCGGGTTTCGGGACGGTCTGAGAACTTCACCGAAAAATCCTCGAATCCCAGATCCTTGTAGATCACACTGAGGAAACGGATGAATTCGGCGGTCTCCGCCTCGATCTGTTCTTCGGTTGAAAAGATGTGGGCGTCGTCCTGCGTGAACCCACGCACCCGCATGATGCCATGCAACGCGCCAGAGGGTTCGTACCGGTTGCACGACCCGAACTCGGCCATGCGCAGCGGCAGGTCGCGATAGGATTTCAGGCCTTGCTTGAAAATCTCGACATGGCAGGGGCAGTTCATCGGTTTGAGCGCGTTAACGGCCTTTTCACGGGCATGTTCCTCGTCCACTTCGACGATGAACATGTTCTCCTGATACTTGTCCCAGTGGCCTGAACGTTCCCACAGTTTGCGGTCAACGACTTGCGGCGTGTTTACCTCGACATACCCACCCTTGCGCTGCTGACGGCGCATGTAATCCTGCAACTGGGTGTAGATGGACCAGCCATTGGGGTGCCAGAAGATCTGACCGGGGGCTTCTTCCTGCATGTGAAACAGGTCCATCTCGCGGCCCAGTTTGCGGTGGTCGCGCTTTGCGGCCTCTTCCAGCATATGCAGGTGGTCTTTCAGCTTTTCCTTGCCGGTGAAGGCCACGCCGTAGATGCGTTGCAGCATCGCGCGGTTGCTGTCGCCGCGCCAATAGGCACCGGCGATAGACATCAGCTTGAACGCATCACCGGGAACCTGACCGGTATGTTGCAGATGCGGACCGCGGCACAAATCCTGCCAGTGGCCGTGCCAGTACATGCGCAACGGTTCATCCCCGGGAATGGCTTCGATCAGCTCAACCTTGTAGGGCTCGTTATTGGCCTTGTAGAACTCGATGGCCCGCTCGCGGTCCCAAACCTCGGTGGTGACAGGATCGCGCTTGTTGATGATCTCTTTCATCTTTTTCTCGATGAGGCCAAGATCTTCGGGCGTGAACGGTTCTTCCCGGTCGAAGTCATAATACCAGCCGTTTTCGATAACGGGGCCGATGGTGACCTTGGTCGCAGGCCAGATTTCCTGCACGGCGCGGGCCATGATGTGGGCCAGATCGTGGCGGATCAGCTCGTTGGCCTGGACGTCATCCTTCATGGTGTGGATGGCAATCTGTGCATCGGCTTCGATGGGCCATTGCAGGTCCCAGTGTTTGCCGTCAACGGTGGCTGAGATGGCCTTTTTGGCCAGCGAACTTGAAATATCGGCAGCCACCTGCGCAGGCGTAACCCCTGCGTCATAGGAACGTGCGTTGCCATCTGGGAAAGTGAGAGAGACGGATTTTGAATCCAGGGCCATGTCGGCTCTCCTCGTCGGTTTGGCGCCCACTGAACGCCCGGTTGCGGGTTATTTGCGTCTGGCTGATGTGGCAGGTGGATATGCCTGTGTCAAGTGTAGGGGCGAGGGGCCAGCCCCTCGCGCTCCCCGGAGTATTTGAAAAAAGATGAAGTGGGCGGAATTGCACTCGGGGGTGGGGCGTGCATGATGCAGTAAAAGGAAAGAAGGTTTCATGGCAGCGACGAATTTTCTGGAGACGCCGCAGGGGCGGCGACTGGCTTATCACAAGACCGAAGGGGCAGGGCCGACCATCGTTTTTCTGGGTGGGCTCATGTCGGATATGGAAGGCACCAAGGCAGTCCATCTGGAAGCTTGGGCGCAGGCGCGGAGGCGGGCCTTTTTGCGGTTTGATTATTCCGGTCACGGCGAAAGCTCTGGTGCTTTCACGGATGGCTGCATTGGGGATTGGCATGAGGACACTGTTGCTGCGGTCGATGCCTTGACCAAGGGGCCGCTGATTGTTGTCGGCTCGTCCATGGGGGGGTGGCAGGCGCTTTTGCTGGCCAAGGCCATGCCGGACCGGATAGCAGGTATGGTCACGATCGCCGCCGCGCCGGATTTCACGGAAGATGGCTATTGGGCTTCATTCACCGATAACCAGAAAGCCGCCCTGGAAACGGTCGGGCATGTCGAGTTGCCGTCCGATTACATGGAGCCTTATATCGTCACCAAACGGATGATCGAAGATGGGCGGCAGCGTCTTGTTCTGCGCGACACGTTGAACCTGCCGTTCAAGGTTCGTTTCCTGCAGGGAACAGCGGATACAGCCGTTTCGACTGAAACGGCCGTTCGGTTGCTGGACCATGCAACAGGGCCGGACATGCAGCTTCTTTTAGTCAAGGATGCCGATCACAGATTCTCGGATGATGCATGTCTTGGCTTGATCGAGGCGGCGGTTCTGGATGTGTTGGGAGACGCGTAATGCGGCGTTTGGGATGGCTTCTGGGGCGCTTGTTCCTTGCGTTGATTGCCACCGGCGGCCTTGTCTACTGGTTTGGCCCGCGCGAAGAGGTGAACCTGCACCCAAGCTTTGATCCGCGCAAGTTTGGTGAGGGCGTACAGGTTTATTTCGAAAGCACCGAAGCCGCGTTTGACGATATCGTTCCGGGTGTCGAAAAACGAGTAATCTGGCAAGATGGCCATAACGAGCGGCGCACCCCGTATTCCGTTCTTTACATCCATGGCTTTTCAGCAAGTTCCGAGGAAATCCGGCCAGTACCAGACCTTGTAGCAGACGCGTTGGGGGCCAATCTGGTTTACACACGCCTGCAAGGTCACGGGCGAACCGGATCAGCCATGGCAGAAGGCACTGCCTCGGGCTGGATGCTGGACACTGCCGAGGGATTGGCAGCCGCACGTGCTGTTGGGGACAAGGTGATCGTGATCTCAACGTCGACCGGTGCGACGCTTGCAGCCGCCGCCGCTTTGGATGCCAGCCTCAGCAAAGATGTTGTCGGCATGGTCTTTGTCTCTCCCAATTTCGGGGTCAACACGTCTGTGGCATGGATCCCCACTTTGCCATGGGCAAGGGATTGGTTGCCGGTCCTGATGGGGGACGAACGCGATGTATCGGGGCCAGACCCGGAAAAGAACAAATATTGGTCTACCGTCTATCCGTGGGAGTCGGTCGTGCCGATGTCCGTTCTGGTCGAAAAAGTCTATGCGCTGGATTTCTCGAATGCCCTGGTGCCCGTGCTGTTCTGGTTCTCGGACAACGATCAGGTGGTGCGCCCTGACCGCACACACGAGGTCGCCAAAGCGTGGGGTGCGCCAACATCCGTCAAATTGGTGACAATGGGCCCTGAGGATGATCCGTCATCCCATGTTATTGCCGGTCGCCTGATGTCGCCAGGGCAGACCGACGCGGCTGTGGCCGGTATTCTGGACTGGCTAAAAGGGCTGGGGGTGGAATGATGGCGGCCTCGGGTCGAGGGACGATGCGTAAGCCGGGCAGTATGTGGAGCCTTGAGACGTTGGGGCGCGTTCGTCTGTCCCGGTATTTCTTCATGCGCGATTTCCTCTATTCCGAGATCGGGAACTTTCACCAGAAACAGAACATTCCAGACAACCCGGATCTGGCTATCGAGACAGGACGTGCGTTCTGCGAAACTCTGCTGGACCCGCTGGAAGAGACCTTTGGCAGGATCGCTGTGCGCTCGGGCTATCGCTCACCGTCGCTAAACAGGTTTGGCAATGAAAACAAACTGAACTGCGCCCGGAATGATCACCCGTTGGAATGCCACATCTGGGATCGTGGGGACGGGGATGCGCGGATTGCCGGGGCGTCTGTTGTAATTCCCTGGTTTGCGGATCAGTTTGCGCAGGGCCGGGATTGGCGGGATTTGGCATGGTGGATGCATGATCACCTGGATTATTCCGAAATCTGGTTTTTTCCGAAACTCTGCGCTTTCAATCTGGTGTGGCGCCCTAAACCGCAGCGGCGGATTGACAGCTACATTGCGCCACGCGGATGCCTTCTGAAACCGGGCGCTGAGCCCGAGGAAAGTGCGGCTTCACGACGGTCCCGCTATGCTGACTTTCCGGCTTTTCGGGCAATCGCCTATCCGTGACGTTCCGCTTGTTTGAATGTGATAAATTCTCAACCTGACTACAAACCCAAGGGCTCGGAATACCGAGCATATGGAGCCCCTGCGTGATCGAGCCGCTGGTACTGCTACCTGGACTGATGTGCGATGCCCGACTGTATCGCCCTCAGATTGAGGTGTTTTCGCGGACGCGACCCGTAACCGTTGCGCCAATCTCAGCAGGTGAGCGTATCGAAGAGATCGCCTCGGGTTTGCTGGACCAGCTTCCACATCGGTTTGCACTGGCCGGATTAAGCATGGGTGGTGTGGTCGCGTTAGAGCTGATCCGCCGGGCACCGGAACGTGTGTCACGCCTGTGCCTGATGGCCACTGATGCACAGGCGGACACGCCTCAAATGGCTGCCAGTCGCGAAGACCTGATCATTGGCGCGCAGGGTGGCCGGTTGGAGGAGGTCCTGCGGAAACTTGTGGGGTCCGACACGCTGGCACCGGGCCCGCAGCGCATTCCCATCCTGAACGGCTTGTTGGCAATGGCACAGGATTTGGGTGTTGAAACCTTCGTGCGTCAAATGCGTGCTCTGCAACGCCGCCCGGATCAACAAGCCGCATTGCGTCGCATCAAGGTGCCCACGTTGGTTCTGTGCGGTGCGCATGACACTCTGACACCGGTCAAACGGCATTCTTTCATGGCAGAGCTCATACCCGGAGCGGAACTGCTGGTTATTGAAAAGGCTGGTCACTTGCCGACCCTCGAAACGCCCGACCTCGTCAATGAGGCGCTGCAAACCTGGTTGGACGCCCAGCAACGGTTTGATTACTGGTAAAGCGTCGCGCATTCGGTCTTTGAAATGACAGTTGGCGTCACCACGGGTTTACCAGTATTTTGGTCGAAAAACGGTGTGTTCTTCCACCGCCCGGACAGGCGCGATCCGGCGGCCCTGCGCAACAGCCCAAGAATGGCGGGGCCAGATTTTTCGTGCTTCTGCTTTCCGTCCGGTTGGGGAACAAACCCACGTGTCGTGACGGGTCCCAGCGCCGAAGCTCCACCCGCAACCCGGCCGACGATAACGCCAGCAAACGGGAATTTCGCGGATTTGGGCGTTGCCGCCAAAGGTGCGTTACAGCAGCTGGCGTACCATCGCAGCATACCCTTGGGGCTGAGTTGCATCGCCGCAAGATACTGTCTTCCTGCGCTGATTTCGATTTCATCCGGTGCGATCTGAAAAATCCCGACAGGTCCGGGTGCCGGGTCCGGCTGCTTGAAATATAGTTGAGCGGCCCGGCAATCATGGCAGAAACACTCAACATGTGTGCCTTGCCGAACACCGCGGGGTGAAATACGCCCCTGCAACGCGCCGCATTGGCAGGAAAAGGTAAGGCCATTTTGCGCTGGCCCGCTCATGTCGCTTAAGCAACCTTGTTGGAATTGGCCGCGCGACGGTTTGGTTTTCGCGCATTTTCGTTCATGAAATCAATCACAAGGGGACGAATGTTGTCGCGCCAGCTGCGGCCTGCGAAGATACCATAGTGACCGGCGCCGGGTTCAACGTGGCTTGCCTTTTTGCTGTCGGGCAGGCCGGTACACAAATCCAGCGCAGCAATACACTGGCCGGGTGCAGAGATGTCATCATTTGCACCTTCGACAGTCTTCACCGCAACATCGGTAATCTTACTGATGTCCACTTTGTGACCCGCGACCACGAACTCGTTTCTCGCAATCTCTCGATTCTTGAAGACCCGCTCGACCGTCGAAAGATAGAACTCGGCAGTCATGTCCATCACGGCCAGGTATTCGTCGTAGAAGCGGTTATGGGCATCCTGATCCGAGGCTTCGTCCCGCATGACGCGCTGGATCTGGTCGGAAAACGCTTTGGAGTGACGATCTGCATTCATGGACATGAACGAGGCCAATTGCAGCAGTCCCGGATAGACCATGCGCCCTACGCCCTTGTACTTGAAGCCAACGCGCTGAATCATTGTTTCTTCCAACTGGCCCATAGTGACGCGACGGCCGAAGTCTGTCACATCGGTCGGCGTGGCGTCCGGATCGACGGGGCCACCAATCAGCGTCAGGGTGCTTGGCTGGGCTTTGGGTTCAATCTCGGCCAGGTACGCCGTTGCAGCCAATGTCAGAGGCGCAGGTTGGCAAACGGCAACAACATGGGTGTCTGGCCCAAGCTCTTTCATAAAATCTACAAGATAGAGCGTGTAGTCTTCGACATCGAATTTGCCTGCGGATACAGGGATATCGCGCGCATTATGCCAATCTGTGATGTAGACTTCACAATTGACCAGAAGGCTTTTCACCGTCGAGCGCAGCAACGTAGCATAATGCCCGGACATCGGTGCAACCAACAGCACTTTGCGGGGTTGTTCTTTCCGGCCATTGACGCGGAAATGTACCAGATCACCAAAAGGGCGTTCCAGAACAGTCGTGATTTCAACCAGATGATCCTTGCCATCTTCGCAGGTGAACGTGCGAATACCCCAATCGGGCTTTGCAACCATCCGTTGGAACGTACGCTCGGTAACCTCGCCCCAGGCGGCCATCCAGTTGAATGCGGGGTTCGGCACCATCGAAAACATCGGATAGGACGCCATCGCGCTGGCGGTTGCACCAAGCCATTGGTTGGTGTTTCGCGCAGTTTCCATCAGGTCGTAGGTCATCATATAGCGCATAAACGGGGCCTCCTGAGTGTCAGCCTGATAGTTCGGACCATTCGTCGCTTTGCCCCCCAGCACCCACGACGTTATTCTGCATAGCAGCGAGGTTAGGGGGGAATTGTTAAAATGACAACTAGTGAAGACCACATGCCAGACGTATCCGAAGAACACATTGAACGCCTTAAAGAAAATATGGATAAGGTCGAGAAGTTATCGAAGCGCCTGATTGAGGTCATGGCTGTAAAACGGCCCCACACGCCCGCGCTGGACGGCCCGAATCAAGAGCTTTTCGCACGAGCAGCAAGTGCCTATTGGGCAGAGGCTTGGCAAAATCCCGCCAAGTTGCTGGAACAGCAGATAGAATTTTGGGGCAAGTCAGTGTTGAACTTTGCCGAGGCGCAGAAAGCACTGACTGCGTCTGACGCGGAAAGCGAAGCACCCAAGCCAGAAGACAAGCGATTTTCGAACCCCCTTTGGGAGACCAATCCCTATTTCCGTCTGATCCGCCAGCAATACCAGACCAATGCGCAAGCAATCGCGCAGGCTGTTGCGTCCGTGGATGATCTGGATGCCAAAGACAAAAGGCGGCTGCAATATTTCTCGCAACAAATCGTCGATATGATGGCGCCGACAAATTTCCTGGCGACCAATCCGGATGCATTGCAAAAAGCGGTCGAAACCGAGGGCCAGTCACTGATCAAGGGGTTGGAAAACCTTGTGTCAGATCTTGAGGCCAATAATGGAGAATTGGTCGTCAAACTGGCAGATGAAAGCGCTTTTGAGGTCGGCGGTAATCTGGCGACGACGCCGGGGGAGGTGGTTTATCGCAACCGGATGATGGAACTGATTCAGTACAAGCCAGCGACCGAAACGGTCTACGAGACCCCGATTGTTCTGTTTCCGCCCTGGATCAACAAGTTCTATATTCTGGACCTGAAAGCCCAGAACAGCATGATCAAATGGATCACCGAACAGGGGTATACCCTGTTTGTTGTAAGCTGGGTCAATCCGGACGAAAGCTATGCCGAAACAGGCATGGAAGACTACATTCAGGACGGTTTCCTGACTGCAATCGAGACGGCCAAGAAGATTTGCAAGGTCAAACAGGTCAACGCTGTGGGGTATTGCATCGCGGGCACCACCCTGAGCCTGACGCTGTCTCTGCTGAAACAGCGAGGAGACAAGTCGGTCAAATCGGCGACCCTGTTCACCGCATTGACGGATTTTTCCGATCAGGGAGAGTTCACGCCCTTCCTTCAAAACGATTTTATCGACGGAATCGAAGAAGAAGTGAAAAAGGAAGGTGTTCTGCGGTCGTGGATCATGGCGCGCACAATGTCCTTCCTGAGATCACGTGACCTGATTTATGGCCCGGCCATTCGCAGCTATATGATGGGTGAAGTGCCCCCGGCCTTTGATTTGCTGTACTGGAACGGTGACGGAGCCAACCTGCCGGCGAAAATGGCGGTGGAGTACTTGCGTGGACTATGCCAGCGCAACGAATTTGCCACCGATGGCTTTGAGTTGCTGGGGCATAAGCTAAAGCTTGGTGACGTTGATGTGCCCCTTATGGCCATTACATGCGAAACCGATCACATCGCGGCGTGGAAAGATTGCTATCGCGGTGTGCAAAAAATGGGCTCGCGATCAAAAACTTTCGTGGTTTCCGAGTCGGGTCATATTGCGGGTATTGTGAACCCGCCCAGCAAGAAAAAGTACGGGCATTACACCAACCCGGATTTGAAATCAGACGCCGCCACCTGGTTAAAGGAAGCCGATTTTCATGAAGGGTCATGGTGGCCCATGTGGGATGCCTGGCTGAAGAAACGATCAGGCAAGCAGGTACCGGCCCGTGAACCGGGCGATTCGAAGCACCCGAGCCTAGCTGCTGCACCCGGAACGTATGTAGTGGCAAAACCAAACGCCTGATTTCATTCTGAAACTTAATTATTTCTGCAGCGCAGCAAAAAAAACTTGCAATGCTGCGTTGCAGCAATCATATTGTCCTCAAGCTGATGAAACCCGGGGTGGGCCCGGACTGGCTAAAAGGATTAAGACAATGGCTAAGACCCAAGACTTTACCGCGATCATGAAAGACATGATGGGTGCATTCCCTGTGGACACAACCGCAATGGAAGGCGCATTCAAATCGACCGCCTCGCTGAACGAGAAGCTGTCGGGCGTTGCTCTGGAAGCAGCTGAGAAATCGGCAGAGATATCGAGCAAATGGACCAAAGACACGCTGGCTAAACTGACCGAGATGTCGAAAGCCAAGGCAGAGCCTGCCGACTACGCAAAAGCAGCAACCGATTTCGCAAGCGCGTCTGCTGAAGTTGCAGCCGAGAACATGGCCGCTTTCGCAGAAATCGCGAAAAAAGTTCAGACCGAAACCGTCGAACTGCTGATGGCTGCTGGTAAAGAAGCTGCGGAAGAAGCATCCGCCGCTGTTAAAAAAGCAACCAACGACGTGACCACAGCCGCTAAAAAAGCTGCTGCTGCGAAGTAAGAAAAGTCAGCGAAACGCACCCGACCCTCCCTATAGGTGCAATCGCGTTGGGCAGGTCCATTGACCTGCCCTTTCTTTTTGTGCTGCACTCGCATAACCTGTGCTGCAACGCATCATCCTTGGGGAGGGAACCCGGTGTCGGACCAAGAAAAACCGCTGCTGATCAAGCGCTATGCCAGCCGTCGGCTGTATAACACCGAGACCAGCGATTACGTGACGCTCGAAGATATCGCGGGGTTCATCCGCGACGGGCGCGAAGTACAGATTATCGACCTGAAGTCCGGCGACGACCTGACACGGCAGTATCTGCTGCAAATCATTGCTGAACATGAAAGCCGCGGCGAGAATGTGCTGCCTGTCAATGTTCTAAACGACCTGGTGCGCAGTTACATGCTGCCGGGCGGAGGCATGATGCCGCAATTCCTGCAAAGCTCGTTCGATATGCTGCGCGAAAGCCAAAGCAAGATGATGGAAAACATGAATGCCATGAACCCGATGTCTCAGATGCCGGGTTTTGACGCGTTGCAAGCGCAGCAGCAGGCATTTTTGAAGGCTATGACAGGTGGGTTGTCTGGCAGATGGTCCTCGCCAGAGAAGGAAAGCGAAAAGTCAAAGCCGAAAGAGGATCTTGACGATATCAAGAAGCAGTTAGCTGAACTACAACAGAAGCTTTCAAAGCTGAATTGAATTGAGCCCGAGTAAGAGGCCCACCAATTAAGTGGGCCAGTTTTAGTCTCAGGTGCCGTAGACCGGCATTGGGCCGGTCACTTCGCCGACGGCAGCCAGCAGAATATCCGCGATCACGTCCAGCTCTGCGCGTGTCAGGCGTACGGGCAGTCGGACGTCACACGCTTTCATCAGCATGTCACGTGTTTGCGGCAGTTCGAACGTTTCCGGCAGGAATTGCCAGTTCCAGAAGGCGCGTGCATTGTCCTGGCTCAGGCCAAAGACCTGAACTTTGACGCCGCGCGCCTCGGCTGCGGCGGCAAATGCGCGAATCTCGTGTTCCTGCAACCCAACCAGATTGAACTGAATCGAATCCGGCGCGCGCTGCTCAGGAGGCAGTGGCGCGGGCACGTCGATATGGGGTGAGATATTCAAGCGTCCGGCAACATAGTCGTGGTTCGCCAGACCATCGCGGACACGACGGGCCAGTTCCGGAATCTGCGGGCGGATCACAGCGGCGCTTAGGTTGTTCAAACGCAGGTTATAAAGCGGCAGTTTGTTCTGCCAGCGGACGAAGGCCTCTTCCAACTCGGGCGAGTTGTCACCGTGCGGTCCTTTGTGTTTCTTCCAGTTATGTTCGTACGCGCCCGACATGATGACGGCACGGGCCACCAGATCAGCATCGTTTGAGATCAGAATACCGCCTTCGCCCGCATTGATCATCTTGTAGGATTGAAACGAGAAACAGCCGACCTTGCCGATGGTGCCGATATTTTTGCCATGCCAGGTCGTGCCCAGCGAATGCGCGGCGTCTTCGATCACAGGGATGTCACGCGCGTCACACAGCGCCATGATCGCGTCCATATCAGAAGTGTGGCCGCGCATGTGACTGATGATCACCGCTTGAACACTATCCAACTTGGCCTCGAAATCAGCCATGTCGATGCGATAATTCTCGCCTACTTCGCACAGAACCGGAATGCAGTCCGCGTGGATGACTGACGAGGGAACCGCCGCAAAAGTGAAGCCGGGGATCAGGACGCGCGCATCGCGCGGCAGACCCAGTGCCTTGAGCGACAGGAACAGCGCAGCAGAGCAGGATGAAACAGCGAGAGCGTATTTTGTGCCCAGCAGTTCGGCAAACTCGGCCTCCAGCAAAGACACCGGGGCATCTTGCGGGGCGGTATAACGAAACAAGTCGCCCGACTGCATCAGGGCGTCGATGGCTTCTTTTGCTGCTTCTGGGATGGGTTCGGCGTCATGAACGTTTGGTGGAAGCGTCATATTTGGATTTCCCGAAATCTATCTTTGGTAAAGATAAAGCTATTCAGGTGGCAATCCAAGCCCTCAATCGCCGCGCCAGCGGAAATTCACCAATTTGTCACAAGTAACGTGGATCAGATCCCAAGCCGGTCCCGCAAGGCGAACCATGTCATTGCCAGCACCAGCAGCGGGTTGCGCAGGGCGGACCCGCCGGGGAAGGGCAGAGTTGGCACGCGGGCCATTGTATCGAACCCTTCTGCCTGTCCCTGAATGGCCAGCGCCATCAGTTGCCCGGCATGGGTCGCGGTGCCTACACCATGACCGGAATAGCCGGAAGCAGACAGAATGTTGGGTGCGATACGCACCAGATAAGGCATCCGCCGCATGGTAATGGCCAGCGTCCCACCCCATGCATAGTCGATTTTGGCGTCGCGCAGATGTGGGAAAATCTCGGTCATCGGCTTGCGGACCTTCGCAGCGACATCCGCAGGAAAACGATAGCCATAGCTTTCGCCGCCACCGAACAAAAGCCGGCCATCGGCGCTGAGGCGGAAATAGTTCACCACGAACTTGGTATCCGCGACCGCGACATCCTGAGTCAGGACCCGCGCAGCCTCGCTGCCAAGGGGTTCGGTCGCTGCAATGAAGTTGTTGATGGGCATGACACGGGCCGCGACGGTCCGGTTGAGATTGCCAAGATAGCCATTGCAGGCCAGCATAACATGGTCGGCCCTAACGTTCCCCCTGGCGGTCCGGATCAGGGCAGGCCGGGTTTCGTCAATACCGATGACTTCGGTACCCTCAAAGATGCGAACACCCGCTTTGGCCGCAGCCTGTGCCAACCCCAGCGCAAAGTTCAATGGGTGCAGATGAGCGGCCCCCATGTCCAGATACCCACCCTTATAAGCGGGCGAGGGGCACAGTTTGTGGCCTTCGTCTTCATCCAGCAGCTTGATCTGGTCATAGTGATACCGGTCGGACAGATGGCCTGCATGGTCATGCAGCTCTTTTCGTTCCGAAGCTGACAGACCCAGAACCGCGACACCGGGTTGCAAGTCGCACGCGATCTGATGCTTGGCGATCAGTGATTTGACCAGATCCTTGGCGTCTTCGGCCAGGTCCCACAGCTTTGCGGCATCCGGGTCGCCAACAAGACGCTCAAGGTCTTCCTGATCCATCCGCTGCGCGCTGCCCAGTTGACCACCATTGCGCCCCGAGGCACCAAATCCGACACGGTGGGCTTCAAGCAGAACGACATCGAACCCCGCCTCGGCCAGATGCAATGCTGCGGACAGGCCTGTGTAGCCGCCGCCCACAACGCAGACATCCGCCACAATATCTTCGGCCAAAACAGGAAAGCGTGCCGTTGGGTTTGCCGTCGCGGCATACCAGCTGGCAGGGTATTCGCCCTTGCGGTCATTGGAATAGAGCAGGTTCACGAAAAGTCTCAGACGTTGATCAGCAGATGTTCCCGTTCCCACGGAGAGATGACCTGCAGAAATTCTTCATACTCGGCCCGTTTCACGATGCCATAGACACGGGCAAACTCGGGGCCAAGGATTTCGTGCAGGGCGGTGGCTTCGTCAAACAGATCCAGTGCATCGCCCATGACCTGAGGGATATCCCCTTCGCCTTCATAGGCGTCACCATAGAATTGACGACGCGGACGCTCCTGTTCGACCAGACCCAGATAGCCGCACGCCAGCGACAGGGCGATGCCCAGATACGGGTTGCAATCCATACCGGCGATGCGGTTTTCGACACGGCGCGATTCAGGTCCGGACAGAGGAACGCGAATGCCTGTAGTGCGGTTGTCGCGAGCCCATTCCAGATTAATCGGCGCCGCGTGGTCTTTCACGTAACGACGATACGAGTTCACATAAGGTGCCATCACGGCCAGACCGGCGGGCAGATGGTTCTGCAACCCGGCAATGAAGTGATAGAACGCGTCCGTTTCGCCGCCCTGCGGGCCCGAAAAGATGTTCTGGCCGGTCTCCATGTCGATAATTGAATGATGGATATGCATGGCCGAGCCCGGCTCTTCCTCGATCGGTTTGGCCATGAAGGTTGCAAAACAATTATGCCGCAATGCCGCTTCGCGGATCAGGCGTTTGAAGTAGAAAACCTCATCAGCAAGTTTGACCGGGTTGCCGTGGCGCAGGTTGATCTCCAACTGGCCCGCACCGCCTTCCTGGGTGATGCCATCGATTTCGAACCCCTGATGTTCGGCAAAGTCATAGATATCGTCGATGACCGGGCCGAACTCGTCCACCGCAGTCATCGAATACGCCTGCCGCGCCGCAGCGGGGCGGCCAGAACGCCCCATCATCGGCTTGATTTCCTGTGCGGGATCGACGTTGGGGGCGACCAGAAAGAACTCCATTTCTGGCGCAACAACCGGTTTCCAGCCTCGGTTGTGATACAGCTGGACCACGCGTTTCAACACGTTACGGGGGCTATAAGGGATCGGATCACCATCCCGGTCATAGGCGTCGTGGATCACTTGCAGCGTCCAGTCCCCTGTCCAGGGTGCGGCTGAAGCCGTCGAATAGTCGGGCTTCAGGATCATGTCCTTTTCGATGAACCCGTCGTCACCTGCGGCTTCACCCCAGTCCCCCGTGATGGTCTGGAAGAATATGCTGTCAGGCAGGTGAAAATAGGATTGCTTGGCGAATTTCGTGGCAGGCACGGCCTTGCCACGTGCAATTCCGGGAAGGTCCGAGATGATACATTCAACCTCGTCCAGCCGCTGTCCGTGGAAATAGGCTTTGGCGGCTTCCGGCAGTTTATCAGTCCAATCAGCCATCAGGCTCTCTCTTTCTTTAAAAACTCGGCCATATGGCGCGCGATTGTGGCGTTGTCATCCGGGGCGGTTTCGCGATTTGCGGCCTCGCGCATCAGATCTTCGGGGACGACGCCTTTTCCCCGTGTGCGCATCAGGCCCGCGACAAAACCATTGGTGAATTCAGGGTGGGCCTGAACCGTCCAGATCGTGTCTCCATAAGCCAGCATCGCGTTTTCGCAAAATGCGTTCTGACCCAGAACGCGCGCGCCTTCGGGCAACTCGACAACCTGATCCTGATGCCAGGCATTCAGCCAGACTGTGTTGCCGTCAAACTCGTATTCAGTGCGTCCGACGGCCCATCCGCCCTTGAACTTCTCGACCTTGCCGCCCAGTGCCTGCGCGATGATCTGATGCCCAAAGCATACGCCGATCAGTGGCTTTCCGCTTTGCTGTATCTCTCTGACCAAGTCTTCCAGCGGGGCGATCCACGGCAGGTCTTCGTACGCGCCGTGGCGCGAACCGGTTATGACCCAGCCATCTGCGTCATCCGCGCCGCTTGGGAATATGCCGTCGACTACGGCGAAGGTCTGGAACTCGAATCCGTTGCCACCGAGAAGTGCAGGAAACAGCTCATCATAGTCGCCGAATTCGCCATGCAACGCATCTGGTGTGTGGCCGGTTTGTAATATGCCGATTTTCATGTGTCACCAAATTTGATCAAATTCACTCTAGCTGAGTCCGAATGAGGCGGCAAGGGGGGTCAAACCGCCTCGAGATAGCTCAGCCAGTGATCTTCAGGAGTGATACGCTCAAATCGTTCAACTTCCTGTCGCTTAGTCATGGTCAGGTACTGGATCAGGTCAGCCGAGAAAAGTCGGGCGACCAGGGGGTCGGTTTCAAACCTGTCAATTGCAGTTGCCCAGTCCGGCATCAGTTGGGGCAGGTCTTCAATATCGTAAGCATTGCCTGTGATCGGGGCAGGGGGGTGCAGGCCGTCTTCGATCCCGACAAGGGCTGCGCCCAATACCGCCGTCAGCATCAGGTAAGGGTTGATGTCACCACCCGCGACGCGGTGTTCGATGCGCCGCGCTGCCGGTGCTCCACCCGGGATGCGAATTGCGGCTGTTCTGTTCTCATAGGCCCAGCAGGCCCCGGTCGGCGCATGCGCACCCGGTACAAGCCGGGTGTATGAATTGCCATGCGGAGCAAAAATCAACGTGCTGCCTGGCATGGCCGCCACACAACCCGCGACAGCGGAATGCAGAATGCTGGTCCCTTCAGGCCCGCCATTGTCGAACACATTGCGACCGCGTTGGTCCAGCACTGAGAAGTGCACATGCATCCCATTGCCCGCATCATCGGCATAGGGTTTTGACATGAATGTTGCGGCAAACCCGTGTTTGCGCGCAAGGCCGCGTGTCAACGCCTTGAAAAGCCACGTATCGTCGGCGCAGCGCATGGCATCCTGATGATTCAGGTTGATTTCGAACTGGCCAACGCCACTTTCCGAGATGGCGGTTTGTGCGGGGATGTCCATGGCGGCGCAGCCATCGTAGAGGTCTGTAAAGAAATCCTCGAACGCATCCATTTCAGCGACCGACAGAACGGATTCGTGCAGCAGGCGGCGCCCGGTGATCGGGTTCAACGGAGGTTGCGGTTGCGCGCCCGAGGCATCGATGAGTGTGAATTCCAGTTCGGTCGCCGCGACGACCGACCAACCGCGTTTGGCATATCGGTCAAGAATGGCAGACAGAGCGTGACGCGGATCACCCGCAAACGGAGTGCCTGCATCGTCAAACAAGCTCATCGGAACCAGCGCCGTTTCTTTCGGAAGCCAGGGGACAGGCACCGGGCCCCGGTCGGTTGGTCGCAGCACGCCATCAGCATCGCCCGTTTCAAACACCAGCGGGCTGCCGTGGATGTCCGCGCCCCAGAGATCGACATTGAGCGCCGAGAACGGCATTCGCACTGCACCTTTCTCCAGCTTGCTCGCATATTCAGGGGGCACGCGCTTGCCCCGCATCTGACCGTTCAGGTCACAGGCAGTCACACGAAAACTGTGCAGGGCGCTCAGGTCCATTTGGGGCTCCGTCAATTCTGTTTCCCCGTGATGTACTTCAATGGATCGGATTTGTCACCAAATTTGATCAAATTTTGATTTTTGGGTCAGATGCGGCTGCTCGACATAGATTTTTGGTTGAGTGCAAAAGTGGTCCTGCCGACAAAGCTCGCGTCTCGCATTTCCAGCAGTGAAAACATCATGGGAGTATCTGTTAATCCATTGAACATATTCCACAATGGCGTTGTCTGCGGCAAGTCAGAGAGTGGTTAGATTTTCCCAGTGTTGAAAGCGCGGCGATCGGATTTGATGCGACGCCTGAATCCGCAAAGCAGCTTCTTTTGACCACTCCTCGAAAATTGGCTTATTTCGACGATTTTTCTATGATAGCTGCGGGTTTCGTACTCTTGAGGATAGTTGAGTTGACTGCACGTGGAAGAGATAACATTCAACACCATGCCACGCTGAGCATTGCGCCGATGATGGATGGAACAGGCAGTTCGAAATTTTCTTATTTATGTAAATACTTTGCGGGCCCAAAATAGCCATGTTGTAAAAAATGTTGTAGCTATCGGGCTCTTGTTCAGGAACGCTCCACTCCCCTATCAATACAAGCGCTCTCGTTATCATGTGCGTTGCCCGCTTGATCGCTGTCCACGGCGAGAGGCGTAGTCGGATCGCGCGTGTTCCAAGCATCTTCGGCCATGCAGAGCTTTTTCACGGGGTCATCACATATGAAAAAGGCGGAAGCGGTGCGCGCATCATGTCAGCTTCCATCTGGACCAACAGTGTCTACCTGCATGCGCGGATGGAGGTGCGGGCCGAGTGCATGCTGGTCATTCTGGGCGCCGCGCCCAAGGGCAAGAATGAGCTGGTCAGCTTGCACGTCGACGTGCGCGAGAGCGCCCAGAGCTGGCGCAAACTACTGATCAACATCAAGGTCCGCTGCCTCACGGTTCCGCCGGAGGTCGACGTGGGGAATGGGGCGATGGGGTTCTGAAAGGCGGTCAAGAGGGTTTTCCCGGCACGCGCCACCTACGCTGTTGCGTCAAGATCGCCAATGTCCTGAACACGTTCCCGAACTCGATTTAGCCTGCGGCGAAGGCCGACTTGCGCGAGATATGGGAGGCCGGAAGTCGCGCCGTGGCAGAAGCCGCCATGGACATCTTCGCCGAGAAATACTGCGCCAAATACAAGAAGGCCGTGACCGGCCTGACGAATGACCGGGAGGCCTTGCTCGCGTTCCACGACTACCCGGCCGAAAGTTGGGATCAACTGCGAACAGGCAACCCGATCGAGAGCGTGTTCGCCACCGTCCGGCATCGGACCTTCCGCACCAAGTGCGCGCTGACGCAGAAGACCGCGAAGCTGATCGTCTTCAAGCTCCTACAGGCCGCCGCGAAGACCTGGCGCCGCCTGGCGGGCGCGGAAAAGTTGCCTCGGGTCATCGAAGGTGACCCATTCACCGATGGCGTCGCCGCAAACGACACCGAGAACCGCGCCGCCTGATCAGGCCGCGTCACCCAAAATCCAGCATAGCTCCACTCCTTCCACATTTAAATGTTGACGGAAGCAACCCCGATCCGGTCTACTTACTCTTGTCATGTACAGCGGAGTGGCGTCGATAGCGACACAGCGTGCAAAAAAGTCCCGCACCTGTTCTGATCTGAAGAGCAATAACATGGCCGGATCATCCTGCAAAAGAACAACAACATATGAGTACTCTTCGACATTTTTTTTCCTTGCGAGCGTCCGGAGATTTCCGCGTAGGTGACATTTTACTTCTCATCCTTTTCGCCATTATCGGCTTGCAAGGATACGCAAGATTTCCAGCATATCGTCTTGTATTGGAAGATATTAGTGCGGTGCCGTTTACTTGGACTATAGCCATCGCAACGTTCAATTACCTGCTAGTCCACAAGAAAATTAGGATATGCTATATAGCTGATCTAGAGGCTTACTTGGTAGCGGCTATTTTATTCTTTCTGCTGTCTATATGTCTTCATGCTATATTGTCTGCAGGCGTAGCAGACTTTAACTTTTTTTCGAAGCCAGCTCTTTTGTCAACTCAAGCAGGCTTGGCAACACTTCTTTTGATTGTTCAAGGATGGTTCACATTCTCACCGGACCTATCCAAGGTTCGGCACAGAAAAAAAGATTTGGACAGGCTGCTTGGGCAGATCGCGACTGGTCGGGTCGACACTGAAAAGGACAAACGAAAAGCTCAAGAAATTTGCCAAGATCTTATCGCCGATCTTAAAGCAAGTATCAGTGGTGTTGGCGTATCAGAGGAGACCAGATCCCGTCTGGAAGGACTTGATGCCTACTACTCTAAAGTGAGTTCTATACTGAGAAAGCCAACCGGAGCACTAAAGAATGATGTCAAGAAGCTAATAGGTGATCATCAAAATGGATAAGGAGTTTTTCACAATATTCATAGTCCCAAGCCCAAAGGGTTCTTCTACTGGAGGTGAGAAGTCTGAATTGACAGGAGACTTTATTCCACCGCCAGTAACCAACAAGATACCACCACCTACTCGTCAAATACACTTGAGAGTCCCTACGTCATCCATTGGTTCTTTTTTCGATGAAGACTTGTCTGAAGTCGTCGGGTTGGTGTTTCGTGGAGATACAGTGCTCTTTGATGGCGCTCCTTCCATTGATAACTTAAAGAACATTCATGCGGCTACAAAGAAGCTGGCATTGCGAAGCAAAATCGCAGATATGGGTGGCGCAGTGGTGGGAATCTATTTGAATGGTCGCGGGCACGAAGAGTGCTATCAGGTCTATGCTAGTTTTCGTGAGGAAATCGAGGGTAGGGAAGGTGTCAGTGTTTTCGACGTCTTTGGTGACGAAGATGGCCTGAAGATTTTTTTAAGAAATGCCCAGTATCGTTCAGCTTCTTTTGAAGAAGCTCTTGCTTTGGAAGAGCGAAGCTAGTGGCTGCAAAGGACGTCAAATTCGACACCGATGCACGCAATCGCATGCTTAAGGGCGTCAACATCCTCGCTGACGCGGTCAAGGTCACCCTCGGTCCCAAGGGCCGCAACGTCGTTCTCGACAAATCTTTCGGCGCCCCGCGCATCACCAAAGACGGTGTGTCCGTGGCGAAAGAAATAGAACTGGAAGACAAGTTCGAGAACATGGGCGCGCAAATGGTGAAAGAAGTCGCCAGCCGCACCAGTGACGAAGTAGGCGACGGTACCACCACCGCCACGGTTCTGGCCCAGGCCATCGTCCGCGAAGGCATGAAGGCGGTTGCCGCCGGCATGAACCCGATGGACCTGAAACGCGGCATCGACATGGCGACGTCGAAAGTCGTCGAGGCGATCAAGGCGGCGGCGCGTCCCGTCAACGATTCGGCCGAAGTGGCGCAGGTCGGCACGATTTCAGCCAACGGCGAATCCGAGATCGGACGCCAGATCGCGGATGCGATGCAGAAGGTCGGCAACGAAGGCGTCATCACGGTTGAAGAGAACAAGGGTCTGGAAACCGAGATCGAAGTTGTCGAAGGCATGCAGTTCGATCGTGGCTACTTGTCGCCTTACTTCGTGACCAACACGGACAAGATGACTGCAGAGCTAGAAGACTGCATGATCCTGCTACACGAAAAGAAGCTCTCCTCTTTGCAGCCGATGGTATCACTCCTCGAGTCAATTATTCAAAAACAGAGACCCCTTCTTATCCTAGCTGAAGACGTGGAAGGCGAAGCGTTGGCGACCCTTGTGGTTAACAAGTTGCGCGGTGGCCTAAAAATTGCCGCTGTCAAGACCCCAGGATTTGGCGAGCGACGTAAGGCCATGCTGCAGGACATCGCGATCCTGACTGGAGGCCAGGTGATCTCGGAAGACCTCGGCATGAGGCTTGAGTCAGTCACCTTTGACATGCTCGGTTCGGCAAAGCGAGTTGAGATCACAAAGGACGAGACAACCATCATCGATGGGGCAGGCAGAAAGGCAGAGATTGAAGCGCGAGTTTCAGAAATCCGGACGCAGATCGAAGGCGCAACGATCCGTGAAGAAAGGGTGACAAAGCTGTCTGCAATTGAGATAATAAAAGCTGCTCAGAGCGAACAGCCTTCAGATACTAGCCTCATTTTCGAACAGTTTTTGGCCGACACTCCCGAACGAGAAGCTTTTGTGAAAGAAATCGCACAAGCCATCTTCTCGGGAGGAACTGATGTTGTTCCAAGTGGTTTTATTGCCCGAGGTAGAATGGCCGGCTTCACGGCCAAAGAACTAGAGGGTATCCAAGACTTCTTGTGGCGTATGCGCAATGAGGCTGTAGCGGCTCTCGCCTCCAGACCAGATAGCTTAAGGCGACGCGATACTTTCACTCGGCACATTAAAGGGGCTACCTCCGACTATGATCGCGAAAAACTACAAGAACGTGTCGCAAAGATCGCTGGCGGCGTCGCTGTGATCCGTGTGGGTGGCATCACCGAAGTAGAAGTGAGAGAGCGCAAGGACCGTGTCGATGACGCGCTGAGCGCGATCCGTGCGGCCGTTCAGGAAGGTGTCGTCGCAGGTGGCGGTGTTGCCCTAGTGCATGCGGGTAAGGTACTTGACGGGTTAGAAGGTGCTAATAGCGACCAGAACGTGGGCATTGCTATTGTCCGGCGGGCAATAGAAGCACCTTTGCGTCAAATCTCTGAAAACTCTGGCGTCGACGGTTCTGTTGTTGCAGGTAAAATTCGAGAGAGCAGAAATGCCTCCTTTGGCTACGACGTACGGATCGATGAGTATGGCGATATGTTCAAGTTCGGCGTCATAGATCCAGCAAAAGTGGTGCGTACTGCTTTGCAAGACGCAGCTTCCGTGGCTGGCTTGCTGATTACGACCGAAGCAATGGTGGCAGACAAGCCTACGAAGGGTACCGGGGCGTCCACTGGCGGCGGGATGCCCGACCTGGGCGGTATGGGTGATATTGCTTGATATTCCTCGATCAACGGAACAGCAGAGGCACTCAAACTCGAGAGATTTTGAGGTACAAGCACATTCTGCTGACCTGCTCCCCGCCGATCACATGCCGATTTTCCGGCATATCCAGCTTCATATATTGCTACATGCCGTCGAAATGCGCGCGATGCATTGGATGTCGATAGAGTGCTATGTTGGTGGTTTATCCCGTAGACTATAGGTTCAAAGCACTGGACGTATTGGAGCCGCCGCGAATGGCCGGTTTTAATGGCCTCAACGCAGAATGATTGGTTCACGACGAAAGGCATGTTTGGGTCGTTTCGTGTTCGTTCAGCAAAACGACCAAAGGATCGTATAGGCCGCATCTCGTTGAAACTCTGGTGACCTGGTGCCAAGGGCGGCAAGATTGCGCGTAAGCTTCTGAATCTACTGCAAAAGTTTGTATGGGGGTGTTGGCCTAGCGACAGCGTCGCGTTCCCTTTGCGACAAATCTGTAACTTGATCGAAAACGGACTCGAATGGGCAAGAAACGGGCTTGAAACATGGTCTAGCGAAACGGCCCGCGCTGCTATAGGTGTCTGGAATGGAGAGAAGATCGCAGATTATCGTACCATGGCGTATGTCTTGCGCACCTATGATGGACTGGACCGACGGTTCGAAAAGCCTGTGATTTGTCAATTCCCTAACGTGCTGTTGTAACTCGTGTTGTAAATCATGTTGTAAGTCCGTCCCGGTCGCGCGCACAAAAATTTGGCAGAGAATCTAACACGCCATCTTCGAGTGACCCCGTTTTTGATATTAAATCCAGATGGTTGAGATCAGGCTGGAAGGGTTTTGCCAAATTTTTCGCCGACGAGGCTTTAGCCAGCCGGATTGGATGGATCTAGGCGGTGACGAAACCGTTCGGCAGATCATGCGCATCCGGGGTTTTGGGCCGATGGACGACTCTCTTTTGAAGATCCGAAGGTCACTACTTGAAGGCGTCCCGCTCGTACAGCGCGACCTCGCGACGCTTGTCGAGATAGGTGGCGAGATCCGAGAGGTGGACGCCCTTCGCGCTCTTCTGGCTGCGCTCCGATCGCACCAGCGGCAGGTCGATTTCACCGGAACTGACCTTCCTGAGGAACTTCGGCAAGGTCAGATGGGAAAAATAGTCTTTGCAGACCGCATCGACCGGCACGACCGCGCGTCCATCATATTGAGCCATCAGGAGAAAAAGCGTGTTCATCTGTCAGTTACGGTGGTTTCTCTGCTTCGCATCCTGACCTCAGCCACGTTGTCCATCAATGCGAGCGGCCGGCGGCGTTTGGCCGGCTAAGAGACCTTGATCGTGAAAAGGGTGGCAAGCGGCCGCGAAAGGTGGCGAACAAATAGGACAGAATGCGATCAAATCGGCGGACTGCCTGCGGACGTTCACCGGGTTTCCGAGAGCCAGAGGCGGGCACGGAGGGCCGTGACGGGTTGAGGGCTGGAGGAGAGGCTTCCGGCGCCCGTCGCGGAGGTTTCCCAATGAACACCGAAATCATCGATGCCGGGCGTGAAATGAGCGGCGGCTACAAGGTGGATGTGTCGCGCGGCGAGAACGTGGATCGCGTGTCATCCGAGTGGTTCTCCCGGCCGGATGACGAGCGGTATCTGTCGCTCGACGACCTTTTTGCCTCGGTCAAGGGCCGGGCGGAGCGGAGCCGGACGCGCACGGTGGAGAGTGCGGCGATCCGGGTCGAGGCCAATCGCGACGATCCGGAGAAGCTCGGCCTTGTCCTGCCGGGCACGGATGAGCCGGTTGCGCCGACCCATTGGTCCTTCGGCCAGCTCTCGAGCCTCGCCGGTGCGCCCGCAGCCTATCTGCGGCAACTGCCCGCGCCGCTGGCGGGGATCAACCTGCAGTACGGTCTGACCAACCACCGGGCCGAACAGATCAAGACGATGGAAGTCGCAGATGGCCGCACGGAACTGCGCGCGGTGACCGGTCCCGACTATGGCCGGATCTACGACCATGAGCTGGTCTCCGCTGTGCAGCGGATCGCGGGCAACGGCATTGGCGATACGCGTTGGAAGGTGCCGGGCGTGCTCGACTGGTCGACGGGCATCTACAACCCGCGCGTGGACGTGACGAAGGAGACGACAACGCTCTACGCCTCCGACCGCGACGTGTTCCTGTTCCTCGTCGATGACATGAACCCGATCGAGGCGGGGTTGCTGCCCGATGGCTCGCCCGACCTTTATTTCCGTGGGTTCTATTGCTGGAACTCGGAGGTGGGTGCCAAGACGCTCGGCATCGCCAGCTTCTACCTGCGCGCCGTCTGCCAGAACCGCAACCTGTGGGGCGTCGAAGACTTCTAGGAGATCACCATCAGGCATTCAAAATACGCCGCCTCCCGCTTCGCTCACGAAGCCGCGCCAGCGCTCAGCCGCTTCGCCGAGTCCTCGCCCGGGCCGTTCATCGACGGCATCCGCGCGGCGCGGGAGAAGATCGTCGCGCGGTCGGACGAGGACCGTCAGGACTTCCTGCGCAAGCGCGGATTCTCGAAGGCGGAGACTGGGCGGATCGTCGAGACAGTGCTGGCCGAGGAAGGCCGCCCGCCCGAAAGCGTCTTCGACTTCGTGCAGGGGATCACGGCGGTCGCCCGGTCGAAGCCGCAGCAGGATGCGCGGTTGGTGATGGAGGGGAAGGCAAAGGCTTTGCTGGAGAAGGTGGCATAAACGACAGGTCCGGTTAGCGGCTGAAGAAACCTGCCGCCAGCCATCTTGAAGCTTGCGTTTCTCTTGCTGGCGGCAATGCTGACCCAACTCGGACAAAAAATGAGCGGAGTTTGTGTCCTACGCGACCAGTTGCTAAGCGCCAAAGTAGCGATTTCCGTTGCCGGACGCTATCGGTCGTTTACAAAAGAACAATGAAGTTACAACAGCTTGATGCACGAAGGGGATTTACATGGCGCGAAGTGACGATTCTGGGTTCTACTTTAATTTCTCCAAACACCTGTCGGAGCGCCACATCAGTATTTCACGTATTGCTAAGGAAAGCGGTTTCAATCAATCGAGAATAAGGGAAATTCGTTCAGCGTCGAAACCGGTGCCAGCGCGAAACATAAGGCTTGTGATTGAAGCTCTTAATAGCCTGGCCAAGCGAGGGTCTGAGTATCCAGAAATCAATTTTGATGATGAGTTTCGACCTGAGAGTCAGCTTGAGCTTTCCTTAGACGCCAGCAGCATTGATCCTCTTGAGTACGCCGCCTTAGGCCTTACCAATCCACAGTCATGGTCAGCAAACGATTCACCAGATGACTTCCGATTGTTGACATCAAAACAGGTCTACGCGTTCCTTCCTAGGATCAATCAAATTCTTGAGCGGACTTCCGGAGATGAAGCCGAATTCGATATCGAGTTGGAGAAGTTCCAAGGCGATATTCAGCGCCTCTTCGACCGCGTGGATCAATCTCTTGAAGTATCATTCGACAAAGAGACTTCAGCGCTCGAAACGATTACTGACGATCCAAACTTTCGAATTTCGTCGGGACTCGAAAAAACAAACCGGACATTGAGGAAACTCGAGTCACAAGATCTAATTGTTGATCCAATTGTGGAAACAATTGGAATGTTCTCAATCGCAGTTGTTGGGGTGCTGCCACTGTCCTTCACGAAGCGAACGGCCGAAGGAGATGTCGTATACCGCAAAATATCTGCAATGATCTGGGAGTATGAGTACCTGAGTGAGGATGAGAAAAAGACGATCTCATTTCACATCAAGGCAGATAAACTCGTTGCCGCAATAAAAGCGGGCGTGGCTCACGCAAACAACCTATTGAATGGCGAGGAAGATTAGAACACGCTGTATGTGCTCCAGCAGCAGACTGTTCGATCCGGACAACTAGCGGCACTCCAAAGCTTCCTAGAGTGAGAGGTGGGCCGGGTTTTCCGCGACGGGTTTGGAGGTCGGGAGAGAGGCTCCCGGCTGGCCCGTCGCGGAGATATCCCGATGACCAAGCAACAGAAAATCACCCTCAGCGCCTCGCGCGACATTCCCTTCAACAAGCTGATGCTCAGCCAGTCGAACGTGCGCCACGTAAAGGCGGGCGTGTCGATCGAGGAACTGGCCGAGGACATCGCCCGGCGGACGCTGCTCAGTTCCATCACCGTGCGGCCCGTGCTGGACGAGAGCGGCGCCGAGACCGGCATGTACACGATCCCCGCCGGCGGGCGGCGGTTCCGGGCGCTGGAACTGCTCGTGAAGCAGAAGCGCATGAACAAGACCGCGCTGGTGCCCTGCGTCGTGCGCACCGATGGGCTCGCCGAGGAGGACAGCCTCGCCGAGAACGTCCAGCGCGCGCCGCTGCATCCGCTCGACCAGTTCCGCGCCTTCCAGGCAATGCGCGAGAAGGGTCGCACTGAGGAGGAGATCGCCGCGGCCTTCTTCGTTTCGGCCAGCGTGGTCAAGCAGCGGCTGAAGCTCGCCGCCGTCGCGCCTTCGCTGCTCGACGCCTATGCCGAAGAGGAGATGACGCTCGACCAGCTCATGGCTTTCACGGTCAGTCCCGATCACGCGCGGCAGGAGCAGGTCTGGGAGGCGCTGAAGCGGCACTATTCGCGGCAGCCCTACGAGATCCGCCGCATGCTGACCGAGGGTGCAGTGCGGGCCTCGGACAAGCGGGCTCAGTTCGTCGGACTTGACGACTATGTCGAGGCCGGCGGCGAGATCCTGCGCGACCTGTTTCAGCAGGACGACGGCGGCTGGCTGCAGGATGCCGCCCTGCTCGACGTCATGGTGCGCGAGAAGCTCGCCGAGGAGGCCGAGGCGGTCCGCGCCGAGGGCTGGAAATGGGTCGAGGTCGACACCGAATTCCCCTACGGCCACACCTTCGGGATGCGCCGGGTTCATGGCGAGGCGGTGCCAATGAGCGACCAAGAAGCCGCCAGCTACCAGGCACTGAAGGCCGAATACGACGCGCTCGAGGCCGAGCATGCGGAGACCGACGAGCTGCCCGAGGACGTCGATGCCCGGTTGGGCGAGATCGAGGAGGCGATGGAAGCACTCGAGGCGCGTCCAATCTGCTACGAGGCAGAAGACCTCGCGCTGGCAGGAGCCTTCGTCAGCATCGACAGTTCCGGGCGACTGCGGGTCGAACGGGGCTACGTGCGGCCCGAAGATGAGCCGGCCGAGGAGGTGGAGGACATCGGCGAGGCCGCACCGGAAGCGGCGCCGGACGAGGACATCGATGACGCCGTCGTGCCGACCACGGACGAGGAGGAAGAGGATGATGGCCTCAAACCGCTCTCCGACCGCCTCGTCATGGAACTGACGGCCCATCGGACCCTGGCGCTGCGCAACGCACTGGCCCAAGACCCGCAGGTCGCCTTTCTCGCGGCGCTGCACGCGATGGTCCTGCGGCTCTTCTACCGCTACGCCGTCGACAGCTGCGTCGAGATCGAACCGCGCAACGCGGGGTTCGGATCGCAGGTGCCGGGCCTCGGCGACACGGCCTACGCGCAGGCCATCGACCAGCGTCACGAGACCTGGGCGCGGAACCTGCCGAAGGCATCCGAGGACCTCTGGGATGCGCTGACCGAGTTCGACAGTTGCAGCCGCGAGGCGCTCTTTGCCCACTGCGTGGCGATGAGCGTGAATGCCGTCCACGATCCCTACCAGCGCCGGCCGCGCGTCATCGCGCACGCGGATGTGCTGGCCGGGACCGTCGGCCTCGACATGGCCAAGGCAGGTTGGACCGCCACGGGTGACAGCTACCTCGGCCGCGTGACCAAGGCGCGCATCCTCGAGGCCGTGCGCGAGGCGAAGGGCGCGGACGCCGCTGACCGGATCGCCGGGCTGAAGAAGTCGGAGATGGTGACGGCCGCCGAGGAACTGCTTTTGGGCACCGGCTGGCTGCCGGACCCGCTGCGCACGCCGCCGCTGCCGGAAGAGGACGCACCGGAGATCGAACTGGTCGACGAGGCAGACCGCGTCGACGATGACGCTTTGGAAAACGATCCCGACAGTGGCGAAGCGCAAACGGCGGAAGACGGCGGCGAACCGGCTATCGGAGACTCCGACCCGATGGAGGAAGATGATCCCGTCGCCGGTGACGCCTTCGCCAAGACAGCCGCCGAGTGACCTACGAGCAGCACGGGACCTTCCCCCAAGGTCCAAAGTCAGGGGCCCGTCAGTCATGGCGGGCCCCTGATTGCGTCCAACCCTCTTGGAGACCGCCATGACGAGCCCCGCCACCGAGCTTTCGCGCCAGCTTGCCCAGAATGCCGAAACGGTGTGCCGGCACTATCTGTCGAACGGCCGGAAGCAGGGTCACTACTGGCTGGTGGGAGACGTTCATAACACACCGGGCCGATCCATGTTCGTTCGGCTGTCCGGGCCACTGTCCGGCAACCGTGCCGCTGGAAAATGGACCGACGCAGCCACGGGACAGCATGGCGACCTGCTCGATGTCATCCGTGAAAGCTGCGGCTTGGTCGACTTCAAGGATGTTGCCGATGAGGCCCGACGCTTCTTGAGCCTGCCCTTACCTGATCCAACCCGACAGCATTCTCCACATTCACAGCCACCAGCTGCCACCGGATCTCAGGAGGCGGCACGACGCCTGTTTGCAATGGGTGTACCGATCCGCGGCACTCCGGTAGAAACCTATCTGCGCGGGCGTGGCATCGGAGCGTTTGACCAAATGCAAAGCCTGCGGTTCCACCCCGCCTGCTTCTATCGGCCCGAAGGCGGCGGGCCGGTCGCGCGGCTTCCGGCCATGCTGGCCGCCATCACCGATCTCGAAGGCCGCCAGACCGGGACCCATCGCACCTGGCTGCGGCCGGACGGGAGCGCCAAGGCCGATATCGACACACCGCGGCGCGCGATGGGCGCTTTGCTCGGGAACGGGGTGCGGTTCGGCGCGCCCGCAGACGTGCTCATCGCGGGCGAGGGGATCGAGACGGTTCTTTCCGTGCGCTCGGCCCTGCCTGAGTTGCCCGCCGCCGCGGCGCTGTCATCGGGACACCTGGCCGCCATCCGGTTTCCCGCTGGCCTGCGGCGGCTCTACGTGTTGCGCGACCGTGATCCCGCAGGCGCGGCGGCAAGGGATCGACTGGAGGCGCGCGCAGCCGAGGCCAGGATCGAGGCGCTGACCCTCACGCCGCGACTGGGCGACTTCAACGACGATCTCCGGCGCTATGGGCTGGCGGCCTTGCAAGCGCGGTTTCGGCTTTATCTCCACGTCGAGGATGCCGCTCGTTCCGTGCCGGTGTGACAGGGCGGCCATCGGACTGGCGCTGCATGGCTCGGAGCATTGCTTTCGGAGGAGTGTCCCGTGTGTGACTCCCATCCACGGGAAGGGCTGGCGCGCACGGCCTTCTCAGAGGGCAGGGGGCCCACAAGCGGGACGGCCCGGCAATGGCCGCGCTCCGGCTATTTTCCGCCGCGCCTCGTTGGGGCGCTTTGCATCGCGAGGCAAAATAGCCGGGCTTGGCCATCAAGGCCCTCGCGAAAGGCTCGGGCTGCCCGGCCGTCCCGCCCGTGGGCGCGTTCCTGCCACGAAGGCCGCGTGTGGCGCGCGGCTCCCCCGAGGAAGGAACCCGCACATGACCCATGATCCCGAAACCGATGACCATGAGCCGCATCACAGCACGTCCTCGACCGCCCATGTCCTGACCGAACTCCAGCTTTACGGCTGGCGCCCATACGAGGATGAACCCGATCCGCGCCCTTTGCCCGAGGGCAGCCAGATCGCCGGTGCCGTCGCCGATATCCTCGACGCCCTTGTCGCGACGCTGGGTGATACGCGCCTCGAGCCCGATCTCGACGAACTGCTCTGGGGCGCGGTCAACCTCTTCCATCGCGCGCTGGCGCGGGCCGAACGTGAACTCGACAACAACGAACAGGCGCAGCGCCGCCTGCAGCGGGAACAGGATGGCTCCGAGGTCAAATCCCTCGAACTCGAACGCCTCGTGGCCGAGGGGCAGAGCATGGTTGAACGGCGAACGGCTTTGGAACTCTTCCGCGACTTCGCTGCCGAGGGCCTCGAGCATCACCTCGGCAAGCCCTGGCATCCCCGGACCGGCTCGCGCGTCAGCCATCGCAACCTGACCGCCGCGATGATCGACAGCCGGGATTTCCTCGCCGCCCGCCGCCGGGCCGACGCGCAGTTGCTTCTGCCCGAAGGTCCCAAGGTAGCCGTGACCGGCGGGACGGACTTCAGCGATCACCGCCTCATCTGGGCGCGGCTGGACCGGGTCCATGCCAAGCACCCGGACATGGTGCTGCTCCACGGCGGTTCACCCAAGGGGGCAGAACTCATCGCCTCGCGCTGGGCAGATCACCGCAAGGTGCCGCAGGTCGCCTTCCGGCCCGACTGGACCAAGCACGGCCGTTCGGCCCCGTTCAAGCGCAACGACGCGATGCTGGATGTGATGCCGATCGGTGTACTGGTCTTTCCCGGCACCGGGATCCAGGAGAACCTCTCGGACAAGGCTCGCAAGCTGGGCATTCCGGTCCTGAAGCATAACAGCGGCGCGTGAGCGCCGCCCTTTCTCTGAAGCGACTCTTGTCTCACAGCGTCGGAACACGAACAGATCCGCAACGTCGAAGAACGAACGCTTGACCGAGGTCATCGTCTAGTCTTCCGTAAAGCTATGAAGGACATTGTAGGTCGACTCCCATCGCGAAGAAGGCGACAAAAAGTACGCCGGAAACGCCACGCGGCCTCGCCGGTGAACGGGAGACATCCTGAAAATATATCAAAGTGTCTTCGGTCGAAGATTTGTCAAAACTCGAAGAACCTGTTCTGCATGACGAAAGAAAAAACATGACTGTTCATTTGACGGCGCGAATTGCTTGGCATGACAACGGTTGGGACGGCCGCATTTGCGAACATCCAGAACTGAACAGTTACTGTGTAGGATGCCAGTCCTACCCTGGTGATGTTATTGCCCGCGAGCGGCAAATTAATCAGGAAATGGCAAATGCCGGAAGGCCGATCTCAGATTTAAAAAGCTCTGAATTGCCGCCCTGCGTCTATAGTGCCAATGCATTCGGACCAGACACAATACGTGGATATTCAAACCCACCCGACTTCTTTTTCGATGGCGCTAGTCGTGCGGAATGGGACATTCCTGCAGCAACAACATGTGTATGGCCATACGAGGCCATGTATAGCGAAGATGTCTACGAGAACGGGAAGCTGGACAACAACCGGCGCTCCGAGAACGCCGACGCATTCTTCGCAAGCATTGAAGCTGCGAACAGCTTGATCTTTTACTATGCGAACTATTCCAACCCCTTCAGCGAGGAAGAAAATCCTCGCTATGTGCTGGTCGGAGTTTCGCGGGTCAAGAACGTCTCCGATCGCCTGCTTTATTACGACGTGAGCGATGACATCAGCGAGAGATTTGCAGGAGGGATGATTTGGGGGCGCAACGTGACCTCACTATACCCCGATGAAGGGTTGCGTCTTCCATATCATCTTTATCGAGATGACCCCGAGGCGCTCAATAAATTTGTGGTCTATCCGGACAATCCGCGGACTTGCAAGTATGGCGCTCGACTTCTGACCAACGATGACGCTATTGGGCTGCTTGAGCAATTTCTCGGCTCCATCCGAGAGTTGAAGGCTCTCGGCGATGAAAGCGAGAACTGGGACGAGCGGGAGCGCTGGATTCTTGGTTGCATTGCCGAGCTTTGGAACAAGCGCGGTTTGTACCCCGGTCTACTCAACGTCATGCGGTTTCTTGGAGCCGATCAGGCAACCGACCATGCTCGGCGTCTCATGGCAGAAGGTAAGTCAAAAGAAGCGCACAAGCTCTTCTTTGACGCTGTGGATCACAATGTCGAGGTGGCGCCCTATGGCCTCATGGGAAAGCCGCTGTCCAAGCTGGCAAGGCAGTGGTTGCTGAAGCCGGACGATGCTAGGACCCTCCTCAGGGAGGTGCTGCCACGGCTCGAACTATCTCTCGATCAGATCCAAAGGATTGTCAGCAAAGACGAACGCTTGCGGGCAGAGCATGGCCTGACGGACGATTGCAGTGCCCCGGCGCAGAACCCCTACATTCTCTCGGAAAGATATGTTGGCGAAAGCCCCGATGATACGATCCCATGGGGGACGATTGATCGCGGCGTGCTGCCTTCACCGGAACTTGGAGGCGAGCCTCTTGCGGACATGGAATACGACGATGCAAGGCGTTTCCGCGCGCTTTGTGTCGAGCAGTTGAAAAGAGAGCCAAATCAGACCTTCAGAGCTGCGGGCGGCATTCTCGCCGAAGTGAATGCGCGCCTGCAGAAGCTGCCTGAGTGGAAGACCGCCCACTTCACGGAAAGATACTTCGAGGTCGACCGAGTGACACTCGAAGAAGCGCTGGTGTTGCGTGAGGAATCCAAGAAGTTGTGGCTTTATTTGCAGAATGTCTATGACGATGAGAGAGAAATTGAAGACGCACTGACCCAGCTATCTCGGCGCGCAGAAATCCAATTGCAGCGACCCTTCTCCGAAAGCGACTGGCAGAACGAAATTCTCGATAAAAAGAGCTCTCTTCTCGCAAAAGCAAGGGAGCAATACACACAGGCTGTGACGGCCCAGGCAGAAGCCTGTGAAGCGATCTTCCGCCGCCCACTGGCCGTCGTGACCGGGGCTGCTGGCACAGGAAAGACGACTGTCATTTGCGCAATCATACGGGCTGTCCGTCAGACCGAAGGAGACGGCGCGCCTGTTACTGTCATGGCGCCAACTGGCAAAGCCTCGGACCGCGTCCGCGCAAAGCTTCATGAGCGCGGAATTGACCGAGTCGAAACCTCGACCGTCCACTCGTTTCTGGCCAAGGGCGGCTGGCTGAACAACAACCTGACCTTCAGGCGAAGCGGAGGAAAGCGTGATGGCGGCGGCACAATCATCGTGGACGAAGCCTCGATGCTTGACCTTGGGCTTATGGCCAGCTTGGTTCGCGCAATAGATTGGCGACAGGTGCGCCGGTTCATCCTCGTTGGTGATCCCAATCAGCTTCCTCCTATCGGAAGAGGCCGGGTATTCGCGGATACGATTGTCTGGCTTGACCGAAAGGACAACGGAAGTATTGCGCGTCTCGATCAGAATCTTCGGCAAATGGGGAATGCCATTTCGGGGCAAGGCACCGCCATACTCGACCTTGCTGACCTGTTCGTAGGTGCTTCGGCGCGTGAGGATGGAGACGCAACCTCACCGCGGGCTGAGGCCCTCCTTTCCGCCGTTCACAAAGGCGGAAATGTCGATACAGACCTTCGCGTCATCTACTGGGACGACCCTGCAACGCTGGCAGACCGACTAATCAAAGAACTCGAAACAGATATGTCTACGCATACCGGCCAGGCATTGAATGAGGACAAGCCCTACGAACTCTGGCGAACCGCATTTGAGTGGATGCCGGAAAAATACCAAGTCCTTACGCCGCACCGCGCAGAGCTTCATGGCGTTGAAGCTCTGAACGATGCACTGCAGCAGCGGGTAGCAAGGGGGACGATGAATTGGTTTGGCGCTGTGGACGGTATCACGCTTTTTGACAAGGTAATCCAATATCGGAATAGGCCCAAGTCCAACCCGATCTGGGCGTACAACTTTAATACCCGAAAATCAGAGCGCTCAGAGATATTCAATGGTGAGATCGGCTTCGTGCAGAAGCATGGGTTTGACGTGAAGAAGAAACGGTTTCGAATGAAGCGGTTTCAGGTCAAGTTTGCAAGAAAGGATCACCTTGGATTTGCCTATGGACGCGATCTTCCAAATGGTGGATCGGAAAGTGTGGAAAGCAACCTTGAGCTTGCCTATGCGATCTCAGTTCACAAAGCGCAAGGGAGCGAATTCCAACATACCTATGTTTTGGTGCCGAAATCGAAAGCGCGCTCGCTATCATCTGAATTGATCTATACGGCGCTCACACGCGCAACAAGACACTGCACCCTTCTCGTTCAGGGCGATATCTCGACTTTACTATCGGCCAGGCGGCCAGAAAACACTCAGACAGCTTTGATCAACTCTTCGCTTTACGAGGGATACTTCCACGCCGTCCCAGACGAGCTAGTCCACCGCAAGGACTGGTATGAGGAAGGAAAAATCCATGAAGCCCTAAGTGGCGACATGGTCCGTTCGAAGTCGGAATTGATCATTGCGAACTTGCTTCACGAGCGTGGTGTCGCTTTTGAATATGAAACGCCATTGATCGCGCCTGACGGTACGATGTTCCTTCCCGACTTCTCGGTGACTTGGAACGGTGAGACGTGGTACTGGGAACACTGGGGAATGATGTCATCGGAAAAATACGCAAAGCACCGGGACAAGAAAAAGACTTGGTACGCAAAGCACTTCAATGGAAAGCTTCTAGAGACTTTTGAGGGGCCCACTCTGAGCGCCGACGCAGCTCGAATCATCGATGGCCATTTCTTGTAGGCTTGGGAAACACAGTGCCCTCTGGTATAATTCCGCCAGCAGAACCGGCGAAGCAGCATAGTCGCAGGCGGTGCGCACATTCGGGCAGTCTGTCGTGATCCCCTGAGTCACAGACCCATGGAGGCGTCCATGTCGCTTGTTCTTCTTGCCATTTCACTATCCATCGCACTCGGCGTTCTGGCCTTTCGCTTTGCGATCTTCGCGCTGCCGGTCATGGCCGGGATCGCCGCGTTCCTGCAGGTTCATGAAGCTGGTGCCGGTTTCGGCCTGTCCTTCCTTGCCGGCCTGGCGGGAGCGGCGCTCTCTGTCGCGTTCGTCATTGCCATTCTCGGCTTTGCTAGGAACCCGTTCCTCCGCCTCGGGGCGCTCAGCCTCTTTGCCGTGCCCGCCGCCGTGGCGGGTTACGCGTTGGCCCATGGCGTCGCGAAACATGCGCTCGACCCGGGTATCCTGCTGACGCTTCTCAGCGGCGGCTGCGGCACGGTTGTCGCCGTTGCGGCGATGATCAACCTCAATGCCTTGGGCGAGGGGCTTCTCGAGCCTTAGCCCTTGGTTGCGGTCGGCCCTCGTCAGTTGATCGCAGGCGCGGTGAAAAACGGCGCAGCGACGGTAGTTGGCTGATCGCAGGCCAAAGCCCGGACCATCCCTCTCTTCTCGCATGACCATGGACCAGCCGGACCGATACCTGTGAGTGTGTTGGACGATGCCTGACGTGTTCGGTTCTGCCTGCGGTTTCTGGCCATCGGACACGGCGCAGCTGTGGCACGCGACGGTGGTGCGTGAGGCCGATTGTCGATGGGCGCATGATCTGGGGGCCAAGTTGCCCCTCGCGAGGAAGACGGTTCGGCACTACGTCCCCGTTGGCGATCCCCCGAGAAGACCTGTCCCTCCTCCTGATTGATCCCCTAAGCCCGTCCGTCCGAGGCCGGCAACCCCGCGCGGCGGAACCCGTGTTGGCGTGTTCCACGCCTGCCCGCGCCACGTCCCGCCTTGGGGGTCGAGCGGACACCAGAGGCGTCCGTGCAGGCCACGTCCAGCGGTCTTTGACGGGCCTCATCGGAGGGACGGTCCCTCCGGATGAAGCAACGGAGAAATACCATGCAGAACATCGTCATCCTCGCCGGCAACATCGGCCAGACTCCCGAGACCCGCATCACCCAGGGCGGCACCTCGATCACCACCCTCACCCTTGCCACCTCCCGCCCGCGCTATTCCGAAGGCCGGGTCGTCCGCGACGAGAACGGCTACCGCGTCCAGGACACCGAATGGCACCGCATCACCTGCTTCAACGGCCTCGGTAAGACGGTCCAGCAGTACTGCGAGAAGGGAATGAAGCTCCTGGTTCGCGGTCGCATCCACTACACCAAGTGGACCGACGCCTCGGGTGTCGATCGCTACGGCTGCGAGATCATCGCCGAGACGGTCGACTTCCTGACCAAGGCCAAGCAGGCCGAGGACGAAGACCCGTCCTTCATCGACGATGAGGACGGCCATTCCTGACACGGCAACGAAGCCCGGCGGCGGGAGCCGCCGGGCTTCCCCGATGGCACTGCCGGACGCCGATCACAATTCGTATCATTCGGCGATATCCCGCCGCGCGCAGCTGCCTAATTAGCGGTGAGTCGCGCGTTGGTCGGCTCCTGCGCGATCCAATCCCCGAAACGGCCACTGACCGCGATGATCACTGGCAAGCCCCCGGAAATGCGACTAAAATAGTCGTAGTTCTGGCATGTGTGAATGGCCGGGTGGGAGGTGATCATCATGATCACCGCCCGACAATCACGGGCCGCGCGCGCATTGCTGGGATGGACGCAGCAGGAGCTAGCCGATAAGGCCCTGGTATCACTGACCGCACTGAAGAGGCTCGAATCCGAGAAGGATCTTCGTGTCTACGAGTCGACCGAAGATCAGGTGCGCCGGGTGTTCGAGGATGCAGGCATCACCTTTCTGCGTTCGGACAAGGGTGAAGGCGTCTTGATCGACTTGAACAAGGCGAAAAAGGCCAAGTGACCGTAACCGGTTGAGGCAGGTTTCGGTGGCGCGCCTGTACGAAAGGGCAACTTCGGGAGGGGGGTCGTTTCTGCGATCCTGTAGGCAAATGGCACAGGGCGAGACGACATTTCTGGATGCTCCGCCGGACAGCGAATCGCTGACCGACTACGACCATGCTCATATGGTTCTCTACCTCCGCATTTTCGACGCCGCCGAGGAAGGGGCCGATTGGCAGGAAGTGGTCGAAGTCCTTTTTGGCCTCGATCCGAAGCATGATCCCCATCGCTGCAGGAACGTCTATGATAGTCACCTCGCGCGGGCCCGCTGGATGACTGAGCACGGCTATCGCGACCTACTTCGGCACGGGGGCGACGGCCCGAACGGCTGAGGCACGCCGAAACCCGCCTATGTCGGGCGGGCCGGACTCCCGAAGATCAATCAAAACGTGTAAAATCAGGTCGTTTCAGTGAAGTTGACGAACAGGATTTGTCATGCCGTCGGAACGCTCCGGCTGGCGTTCCTCGGCAGAGTACGACTACGTCGAAGACCTGAGCGCGTCCGATCTTGCCTGGGAATGGCTGCGCCGAAACAAGCGCTATGCGAAGGACTATGCGACCCTCTCCAAGGCCGCCCCGGACGACGCGTCTCTGAAAGAAGCGCTCCTCGATAAATGGGGGTTGCGATTTCGCGGCCGATCCCAACCTTCCCGCTCCAAAGGCCTGCGCACTCTGGGACCCCCGGATCGATCCCACGGTGTGTCCGCCATCAGCACCCATGGAACAGACTAGGTTGATTGCGTAGCGGAGGATTTCAGGCTCATCGTAACCATCAGAGAGTGGAGATGAGAATGAAATCCGGGAAACAG
>NZ_JBQERM010000012.1:0-134434 GCF_056535045.1 Ruegeria sp. O6
TGGGCGTCGACAAATACTGGTCCCCCGTCAACCGCGTCGACAACGCATACGGCGACCGAAACCTCGTCTGCACATGCCCACCAATGACAGAATACGAAGACGCCGCTGAGTAACACAACCAAACCCCGCCGAGACATCGGCGGGGTTTTTCGCCAATCGGAAACCCGTGTTCTGATTTGTGTCCGTTTCAGATGTCGTTTTTACCCGGTAAAGCGTCTTTTCCGCTTGCTGCAGGTGCGAAGGCCTCCTAGGTCTGTCCGTGGGACACCCCTCCCCAACGAGGGGCGTGTATCTGGAAGGGTAATACACATGACGATCGAACAACCGGCGACGCGGCCGGCAAATCCGCGCTTTTCTTCGGGCCCCTGTGCCAAACCCCCCACATTTGACCTGACAAAACTGGCCGATGCCGCATTGGGCCGGTCGCACCGCGCCGCTGTCGGCAAGGACAAGCTGAAGGCGGCCATCGAAGGCACGCGCGAGATTCTGGGCATTCCGGCGGATTACCGCATTGGCATCGTTCCCGCCTCGGACACCGGCGCGGTTGAAATGGCGCTGTGGTCTTTGCTGGGTGCGCGCAAGGTCGAGATGCTGGCCTGGGAAAGCTTTGGGTCCGGCTGGGTGACCGATGTGGTCAAGCAGTTGAAAATCGACGCCGAGGTGAAGACCGCGGATTACGGGCAGATCGTTGATCTGGCCTCGGTCGATTTCGCAAATGACGTGGTGTTCACGTGGAACGGCACAACCTCGGGTGTACGGGTACCCAATGGCGACTGGATTGCCGATGACCGCCAGGGCCTGACGATCTGCGATGCAACCTCGGCGGCCTTTGCGATGGATCTGCCCTGGGACAAGCTGGATGTAACAACCTTCAGCTGGCAGAAAGTGCTGGGCGGCGAAGCGGCCCACGGGATGCTGATCCTCAGCCCGCGCGCCGTTGAACGGCTGGAAAGCTATACCCCCGCATGGCCGCTGCCCAAGATTTTCCGCCTGACCAAGGGCGGCAAACTGATCGAAGGCATCTTTACCGGGGCAACGATCAACACGCCGTCAATGCTGGCGGTCGAAGATTATCTGTTTGCGCTGGACTGGGCGCGATCGGTGGGCGGATTGCAGGGGCTGATCGCGCGTGCGGATGCCAATGCGGGTGCGGTACACGCGTTCTGCGACCAGAACGGCTGGATCGCAAACCTGGCAGAGGATGAGGCGACACGGTCGAACACTTCGGTCTGCCTGAAGTTCACCGACGCGCGTATTCAGGACGGTGCAGCCTTTGCCAAGGCAGTCGCCAAGCGACTTGAAGCCGAGAATATCGCACTTGATATCGGCGCTTATCGCGACGCGCCTGCGGGCCTGCGCATCTGGTGCGGCGGTACGGTTGAAACCTCGGATATTCAGGCGATGCTGCCCTGGCTGGCATGGGCCTTTGCGACCGAGATCAAAGCGCAGGCGCAGGCTGCCTGAGTTTCATGTGCCGGGCTGAAGCCCGGCCTACCCCATCACTGATGTAAGGCGGGCGTCAGCGCGCTACCCCCTGAAGAATTCAAAGGACCAACCAAAATGGCTCCCAAAGTACTCGTATCCGACAATCTCAGCGAAACCGCAGTGCAGATTTTCCGCGACCGCGGCATCGACGTGGATTTCATGCCCGAGCTGGGCAAAGACAAAGACAAGCTTGCCGAGGTGATCGGTCAATATGATGGCCTCGCCATCCGTTCGGCAACCAAGGTTACACCGACCCTTCTGGAAAAAGCCGACAGGCTGAAGGTCATCGGCCGCGCCGGGATCGGCACCGACAATGTCGACAAAGAGGCAGCCTCGAAAAAAGGGGTGATCGTGATGAACACACCCTTCGGCAACATGATCACCACCGCCGAACACGCCATCGCGATGATGTTCGCCGTGGCGCGGCAGATCCCCGAGGCCAGCACCTCGACCCATGCGGGCAAGTGGGAAAAGTCCAAGTTCATGGGGATCGAGCTGACCAACAAGACACTGGGCGTGATCGGTGCCGGCAACATTGGTGGCATCGTGTGCGAACGCGCGTTGGGCCTGAAGATGAAGGTTGTCGCCTATGATCCTTATCTGGGCGAAGAGAAAGCCTCTAAGATGGGCGTCGAAAAGGTCGAGCTGGATGAACTGCTGGCGCGTGCCGATTTCATCACCCTGCATGTGCCGCTGACGGATCAGACTCGCAACATCCTGAGCCGCGAGAATCTGGCCAAAACCAAAAAGGGTGTACGGATCATCAACTGTGCCCGTGGCGGTCTGGTCGATGAAGTGGCGCTGGCCGAGATGCTGCAATCCGGCCATGTTGCCGGAGCGGCCTTTGACGTGTTCAGCGAGGAACCCGCCAAGGACAACGCATTGTTCAACCTGCCCAACGTGGTCTGCACGCCCCATCTGGGCGCGGCGACGACCGAGGCGCAGGAGAACGTGGCCTTGCAGGTGGCTGAACAGATTTCGAACTACCTGCTGACAGGCGCGGTCGAGAACGCGCTGAACATGCCCAGCGTGACCGCTGAAGAAGCCAAGCTGATGGGGCCGTGGATCAAGCTGGCAGGTCATCTGGGCAGCTTCATCGGCCAGATGACGGACGAGCCGGTCAAGGCGATCAACATCCTCTATGACGGTGTGGCCGCTGAAATGAACCTGGCCGCGCTGAACTGTTCGGTGGTCGCGGGGATCATGAAAAAGTTCAACCCCGAGGTGAACATGGTCTCGGCCCCTGTGGTCGCGAAAGAGCGCGGGATCAAAATCTCGACCACCAATCAGGACAAGTCGGGTGTTTTTGATGGCTATATCAAAGTCACAGTCGTAACGGACAAGCGTGAACGGTCGATCGCTGGCACGGTGTTCAGCGATGGCAAGCCGCGCTTTATCCAGATCAAGGGCATCAATATCGATGCCGAGGTCGGCGCTCATATGCTGTACACCACCAACGAAGACGTGCCCGGCATCATCGGCACGCTGGGTCAAACCATGGGTGAAAACAACGTCAACATCGCCAACTTTACCCTCGGCCGCGCAGAGGCCGGAGGCGAAGCCATTGCATTGCTCTATGTCGACGAACCGGTCCCGGCCGAAGCGCGGGCGAAGCTTGCCGAAACAGGCCTGTTCACGCAGATCAAGCCGCTGGAATTCGACGTCGCCTGATCGGGGCTGTTGAGTTTGAGGAACAGTTCAGGACCCGGTTATGCGAATATCCGGGTCCTTTGTTCTCTCAAACCATGATCTGAGGCACAAGCAAGCTGAACTTTATCGCCGGAGGCCGTCTATGACGCAGCCAATCTATGTTATTGGTGATCTGCACGGGCAGGTGGCTGAGCTGGAGCGCGCGCTGTCCCTGATCCAAAGCGACGGCGGCCCCGATGCTCAGATCGTGTTTCTGGGTGACTACGTTGACCGCGGCCCTGACAGTCGCGGGCTGATCGAACGCCTGATTGCCGGGCGTGATGCGGGTCGGAACTGGATCACTCTGCTGGGCAATCACGACCGCATGTTTGCCTGGTTCATGGAGGACACGCCGCGCCACGATCCGCATTTGTTGGTGGGATACCACTGGCTGCATGACAGGTTGGGCGGGGTCGAAACCCTGCGCAGCTATGGGGTGGAATTCGAAGGTCAGATCCGCCTTGAAAACCTGCACCGTATGGCTCAGACAGCCGTGCCGAAGTCGCACCTGACCTTCCTGCGCGATCTGGTGGCGATGCATCAGACGCCCGAGATTGCCTTTGTTCATGCGGGTATCCGTCCGGGTGTGCCGCTGAATGAACAGAAGGCAAGTGATCTGATCTGGATCAGACAGGACTTCCACGACTACCACGGCCCGCATCCCAAACTGATCGTTCATGGTCACACGCCTGTGGATCAGGCGACGCATTATGGCAACCGGATCAATCTGGACACGGGGGCCGGATACGGACGCCCGACGGGCGTCGCCGTATTCGAGGGACAGAATTGCTGGGAACTGACCGAACAAGGTCGAACACTGTTGACGCCCTGACCGTCCCGCATGGGTATGACACTGGAGATTGGAATATGTACGTCGCCACTTTGCTGACCAACCCGGTTGCACCCTCGCTGGACCGTGCCTTGCCTGAATCGCTGCGCAACGCGTGGGGCGGTGGAGATGTCCTGTGGCTCAGCCCGGACGAGGCGGTCGAGTTTGAGCTGAGTGACATGCCCGCCAATCGCTGGGACGTTTGGGCAGACTTGCAAGGCATGGGCGTGGACCTGATTGTGCAGCCCGCACAGGGGCGGCGCAAAAAGATGCTGTTGGCCGATATGGACAGCACCATGATCCAGCAGGAATGCATTGACGAACTGGCGGATGAGGCTGGCGTCGGCGAAAGGGTCAAGGACATCACCGCCCGCGCCATGAACGGAGAGCTGGATTTCGAAGGTGCCCTGATCGAACGGGTTGGCCTGCTGAAGGATCTGGATGAAAGCGTCATTGGCAAAGTCCTGCGCGAACGGATCACCCTGATGCCCGGCGGGCAGGCGTTGCTGGCAACGATGCGGGCCAACGGAGCCTATGCTGCACTGGTGTCCGGTGGCTTTACCGCCTTCACCGCGCGGGTGGCAGAGCTGCTGGGGTTCGATGAAAACCGCGCCAACACTCTGCTGGCCGCAGATGGCAAACTGACGGGCGATGTGGCGCGTCCCATATTGGGGCGGCAAGCCAAGATCGAGGCGCTTGAGCAGATTTCCACGCGTCTTGGGTTGTCCGAAAATGACGTGATCGCCGTGGGCGACGGGGCCAATGATCTGGGCATGCTGGGGCGGGCCGGAACCGGCGTTGCCCTTCATGCCAAGCCGTCGGTGGCTGCGAAATGCGACGTGCGGGTGAATCACGGCGACCTGACGGCACTGCTTTACCTGCAAGGGTACAGTCGCGCGGATTTTGTCGAATCCTGACAGGGCTTTTCATTATTTAACATTTGTGTTAAATAGTGGTCATGAGCACGCTTCTGACCACCTTTTCCGCTTTGTCCGATGCCACCCGGTTCTCGATTGTCGAGCAGCTGATGGAGCAGGGCGAACTGCCCGCCGGTGACCTGATCGAAGGGCGCGGAATGTCCGGTGCTGCGATTTCGCGCCATCTGAAAGTGTTGCGCGAGGCAGGGTTGGTGCAGCAGCGCGTGCGGGGCACCCAACGGATGTACTCCATCCGGTCCGACGGGCTGCGGATGATTGCCGACTGGACGATCTCCAAACGGCAATTCTGGGAAAGCAGCCTCGATCGCCTCAGTGATATCATCGAAAGGGAGAAGTCATGGCCGACCTGAAACTGGAACGGGACTTCCCCGTCAGCCCAGAGGATCTGTTTGCATGGATCAGCGACGGCAGCCGGTTGTTGCAATGGTGGGGGCCCGAAGGGATGCATGTCCCCGAGCATAATCTGGATTTCTCGCGCACCGGCCCGTGGTATTCGGTCATGGAAAACAGCGAGGGCCAGCAATACAAGGTCTCGGGCCACGTCACGCATGTCGACCCTCCAAACTCGGTGGGGTTTACCTGGGGCTGGCATGACGATCAGGATCAGCGCGGGGCCGAAAGCCACGTCACCTTCACAGTCACAGCGACAGGCACGGGGTCACGCCTGGTTTTGGACCACCGCGAACTGGCCGATGCCGAAGCAGCCGCGAACCACAACCAGGGCTGGACATCTTCGCTGCGCAAACTCGAAGCGAAGTGCAAATAAGGTTTCATCAGGGAGGAGCGATATGCCCCAATATTTGTTTGTCTATCACGGGGGACACACCCCGACCGACCCCGCCGAGATCGAGGCGACCATGGCCGCTTGGGGCGCATGGTTTCAGGGTATGGCCGAAGCGTTAGAGATCCCCGGCAACCCGGTCGGACAGTCCTATACGGTCAGCAGCAGCGGGGTTGTCGACAATGGCGGTGCGAACCCGGCCTCGGGCTTTACCGTAATCAAGGCCGACAGCATCGACGCCGCGACCGAGATGGCCAAGGGCTGTCCGATGGTCGTCAACGGTTCGGGCTCGGTCGAGGTGGCCGAGGTGCACGAGATCGAGATGTAGCGGCCTTAGCCGGGGAAACCCGGCGCAGGTTTGATCACGCCGCATTCCAGCCCCCGGCGGCTGTATTGCGTGGCGTTCATGAATTTGCGGGTGGCCGGGTGATCGGCCTCCAGCACACCAAGGCTCACCAGAATAGCGGCGATGGCACATTCGCTGGCCCGTGTGGTGCCATCGGTGATCTTCAACGCAACGCCCATGCGTTTTTCCGGGATGATGGCCACAAACACCGCCTCGGCCCCGGTCTTGATGGCGACGCGCCCGTTCATGGCGCGCATCAGTTCGGTGCAGGCACGGGTCTCACCGGCTACCAGTTCCGGGTGTTTCACCATTGCCGCCACCAATTGCACCGCCGCCTCGCTGGAACGGTCGGACCGATCCGAGGCGCTTGCGAACCACGCCATCGACCGGGCCAGCCCGGCCAGCGACACGGCGAAATTCGGGGCGGAACAGCCGTCAATACCGTAACCGGGGCTGGTTTCGCCTGACGTCTCTTCGATGGCAGACAAGCAGGCCTGTTGCACCGGGTGATCAATTTCCAGATATTCCGGCCCTGCGCCCATATGCTGACCCAGTGTCAGGAAACCACAATGCTTGCCGGAACAATTGTTGTGGATCTGGCACGGGGTGTCATCCGCCAGGATCAGCCGATCCCGCGCGGCAGTGTCTGCCGGCTCCTGTGGCCCGCAGCGCAAGTCGTGCTCGCTCAGCCCCAGATGATCAAGCCACGCCGTCACGCGGTCGGTATGGATCGCGGCCCCATTGTGGGACGCGCAGGCCAGCGCAAGATGTTCGCTGTTCAATCCGTATTTTGCCGCGGCTCCTGACGTGACCAGCGGAAGCGCCTGAATCATCTTGGCGGATGAGCGCGGATAGATAACCGCTTGCGGGTCGCCCCAGCTGCGCACGATCTGGCCGGTGTCGTCGCAGATGACCGCGTGGCCCAGATGCAGGCTTTCCAGCAAGTTGCCGCGCCACAGTTCTGTCATTGCTACGGGCTGCGTCATCAGGACCTCCGAAATTTATGCGCAAAATTCTGCCAATCGCCCTTTCGCCTGTGGCGAAACCTGCGTTAGTGTGTGTATGTCGGCAATCATCGGAATGCGCAACGGAATAGACGGGCCGGAAGGGTTCGCAGCCATGTCCGATGGATTTGAGGTATCGGTCGAGCTAGGAGGCTGGACAAATGGGATCAATGCTCGTTCGTACGATTGCGGGCCTGTGTGTGGCAGGCATCGCCGCAACGTCTGCACTCGCCCAACAGGCGACAAGCACAAACCGGGTTGCTGCAAAAACGGACTGGAGCGTTTTTGTCGAAGATGATCCCACCGAATGCTGGAGCGTTTCGGCCCCCAAGGAAACCGTGAACACCCGGGGCGGGCGTGTCGTATCCGTTCGGCGCAGCGACATCCTGTTGTTTGTGTTCTATCGCCCCAATGCCGAGGTCAAAGGACAAGTGACCTTTACCGGCGGCTACCCGTTTGCTCCTGGATCGACGGTGAACCTGAATGTCGACGGGTCCGAGTTTGAACTGTTCACCGAAGGTGAGTGGGCCTGGCCCGCATCAGATGCAGATGACGCCAAGATCGTCACCGCGCTGAAACGCGGAACCGAGGCTGTTCTGACTGCCCGGTCCGAACGCGGCACACAAACCAAGGACACCTTCTCGCTGCTGGGCTTTACCGCAGCAATCGAAGACGCTGAAAAGCGCTGCACCAAGTAAGCACCCCGACCTAAGCAAATGGTCCCGTCTTTGGCGGGGCTTTTCTTATGTGGACTTCCGTCAAGTGGGTCAGTCCATGCTGCGATTGCTCAATCCGCCCTCAAATGGCAGGATTGAGCCCAAAGCGGACTGAAATGTGCTCACCAAAAATGAAGTGCGGCGATAGACATTCTCTTGAGCGGTCTAACCCATCACTAAATGCATTCACCGCCATCGATAACCAAGGCTTGCCCCGTCATAAAAGCGGATTCATCTGAAGCTAAATAGACGATCCCATGGCCAATCTCTTCAACTGTCGCCCACCGACTCATAGGGATCGCCTGCTCGATGTAGCTTTCCAGTTTGGCACGGCCACCCATCTGCTTTTCGAAGCCTGCATTGAAGGGGGTGTCTACAAATCCTGGACAAAGGGCATTGAAACGGATTGCATGGACGGCGTAGTCGGCTGCCATCTGCCGGACCATCGCAACAGCTGCGTGCTTTGTAGTCGCATAGGCGATCATGCCCCGGTCGTATTGAACCCCAGAATTGGAGGCCGTGACGATCACGCTGCCTCCACCTTGTGATTTCATATGGGGGACGGCTGCGCGCGCGGCAATGAAGTGAGCGCGGACATTCAATGCCCAAGAAGCATCCATTCCATCTGGTTCCACTTCTTCCAGCGTTCCTTCGATCTGCAACCCAGCATGAGAGTGCAACACGTCAAGCCGACCGAAGTTTTTTACTGCTTCGTCTATGGCTTTGGTAAGGGCATCGTCATCGGTCACATCAAGCTGTATGGCAGATGCTTGATTCCCCTGCGCAACGATCGCGGCCACAGTGGCTTCAGCAAGTGCTGCATCGCGATCCGTTACCACAACATGCGCACCCTCTTGTGCCATTGCCATTGAACCCGCCCGACCAATTCCTGATCCCGCGCCCGTCACGAGCGCGACTTTACCTGCAAGCCGCATTTCACTTGGCTCCTTTATTTAACTATTCGATTTTGAGGCGCCTCGGCGCAAAAGCAGTTGCGCTGCAACGAGCAACAAGAGCGACGCGCCCATAACCATAGTGCCGATGGCATTGATCTCGGGCGTTACGCCGCGCCGGATGGATGAGAATATGTAGATAGGCAGGGTTGTTTCTGAGCCAGCTACGAAGAACGCTATGATGAAATCATCAAATGAGAAAGTGAAGCTGAGCAGGAAGCCCGCCAAAATTGCCGGTGCTATCAACGGCAGGGTCACCTGCCGAAAGGTGCCCCAGGGCGTCGCAAAGAGGTCAGCCGATGCTTCCATGAGGGCACGGTCCATACCCGATAGCCTTGCACGTACGATGATTATGACCAGCGCCATTGTGAACATGGTGTGTGCGGCGACAAGCGTGGGCATCCCCATGGAAAGTTGCGGGGGATTTGCTCCATCGGGCCATAGGCTCGCAAGAAGCGGGTTTAGCCAGCCAAATACGGTGACCAGGGCAATGAGTGTCGCGATACCGATGACGATACCTGGTATCATTATCGCAATATAAATCATCGCATCGAATAAAGTTCGGAGCCATCCCTTAACCCCTTGTAAAGCGATGGCCGCCATGGTTCCGAGTGTGGATGCGAGGCAAGCAGTTATGAATGCCGCAAGCAGACTGGTCTCGAGCGCGTCCATAACAAATGGGTTGTTGAGCGCTTTGCCATACCATCGGGTCGAGAACCCCATGAACTGGCTTGCGTGTCGTCCGGCATTAAAGCTGAAAAGCGCGATGATGCCGATTGGAATATAGAGAAAAAGGTAGACGCAAATCGCGTACAAGCGCATCGGACCCTCACATCAGCGAGACATCTTCGCGCTGGCCACCCAGGCGCGAGATGAATTTCATGTAAATTGAGACAGTGACAAGCATTACGACAACCAGCGTCATTGCGACCGCCGATCCGTACGCCCAGTTTCGAGACTGCAGGAACAGGTCCACCAGCGCATTTCCGACGAAAAACACTTTTCCGCCACCTAAGATCGCTGGGATCAGAAATTCGCCCATGAGTAGGATGAAGACCAGCATGCAGCCAGTTGCGATACCTGGTATTGACAGAGGAAGTGTTACCTGACGGAACGTACGCCACGGAGTAGAGCCGAGATCCGCTGAGGCTTCCAGAAGGCGTTTATCCAGTTTGTCCAAGCTTACAAAAATTGGGAAAACCATCAACGGTAGATACCCATAGACAATCCCCACAAGCACAGAGAACGGCGTATTTATCAGGCGGACATCATCGATGCCGATCGACTCTAGTAAAGCGGGCAAGCCACGCCCCCCAAGGATGAAAATCCATGCGTATGATCGGATCAGGATCGATGTCCAGAACGGCACGATCACCAGGATCAACAGCGAAGTTCTCCACTTTGGTGAACAACGCACCGCAAGAAAGTAGGCGAGCGGGTAGGCAATTACCAACGCAGCGATAGTCCCCAGAGGTGCAAGGATCAAGGTGTTCTTAAACGCCGTCCATCGCGCAGGAAGGTTGGCATATTGTTCCAAAGTGAACGCTGGAACATAGCCTCCGGCGGCACCCCGTTCGCCAAAGGAAAAGACGAAGACGACCAGTAGTGGAAGGGCAAGCATTACCAAAAGCCATATTCCTGCCGGTGCCAGCAACAGTGCTTTTCTGCCTCGTTCGGTCATATTGTCCTCGTCTTTTCCGATATTGCGGCCTTGCCGCTTAGGCCGACTTGAAGCGGGCGAGCAACTCGGCACGGTTTGGATCGGTTAGCGTAGCCGCCGCGCCAAACTCGAGCGCATTCAGAAGGTCAGCTGCCGGATAAAGGATCGGATCTTCCAGCAATTCCTTCGGCAGCAACGCATTGGTGCGAGCATCAGCCGATGGATAGCCATGAGCGAGGACTTCTTTCGCATTAACTTCCGGGTTCAGCAGGAAGTCGATCAAGGCATAAGCGGCATCCATATGGGGTGCGCCCTTAGGAATAGCGTAGTAGTCGGACCAGAGTTCACCGCCCTCGGCTCCCAGAACGTAGGCGATTTCAGGCATGTCGACATTCATCTGCTTGCCGTCACCTGTCCAGCACATCGTCATCCACGCGTCACCGTTACGCATCGGTGGCTGATAATCCGACGAGATTGCAAACAGATGCGGTTTAGCATCCAGCAACAATTTCTCGGCATCCGCCAGTTCCTTCTCATCGACCGAGTTGAAGGAGTAGCCGAAGTATTTCAGGGCATTACCGATGGTGGTGAGTTGGTAATCATGCACCATTGTCCGACCTGAGTAACCTTCCATAGTAAGGTCCCAGAACTCTTTCCAAGTGGTTGGAGTCGGAGCGCCGTCAAGCTTACTAGTATTCACTGCAAAGCCGGTCGTGCCCCAGTTTTTCGGCACCGCGTAAAGCTGGCCATCGACAGAGCCGGCATCTGAAAAGCGCTGTTCGAATGAACCTGCGTCGTAGTTTGGCAGTTTGGACGTATCGAGCGGGATGATCAGATCTTCGCCCACATACGTAGTGATCGTGTAATTGGTTGGAACGAACACGTCCCAGCCAGACCCTCCGGCTTGCAGTTTTGCCAACATCTCTTCGTTCGAGCCAAAAACATTGACCTGAACGTGGGCGCCAGTGGCTTCCGTGAAGGCTTCGAAGTTCATCTCGTCATGGTAGTTCGGCCACGTGGCGAGGATCACTCGGTCGCCAATGTCTCCGGCAGCAAATGCCGGGCGTGGACGCAACCCAGGCATAGCCGTGCCCAGAACGGCCGTTGCCATCCCAAGACCTGTCACGCCCAAAAAATGTCGCCGTGTGACCGAACCCTTTTGGTGCCGGCGAAGCTCTTCCATGAACTTTTGCTTGGAAATAGTCCCATTATCCTTAGTCATTGTGAACCTCTCTGTTGTTGGATTGCGGGATCTGTTAATTTTCCAGGATCAGCAGTGCGCCTTCGCCCCATGAAACAAAGGCCTGTTCTCCTGCATTGAACGTCCCCTCGTTCAATTCCGCTTGCCTTGGCACAAGTACGTGGAAATCACCCAGTGCTTCGTTGCGCGCAAGGTATTCTGTGTGCTCCCCAAGGAAGATCCGATTTTGAATGGTAACTGGCAAAGCAATTTCAGCTGCGGGCAGCGCGCGGGTCAGCGTGATCTGTTCAGGACGGATACTGACGCAAACTTCCTGCCCTGCATCTATTGGAATCTCCGGAGTTCCGTGCACCTTTTGGCCACTCGCTAAACGCACAGTGATTTGGTCGGCTACTGCGTCAGTTACAGTTGCATCAAAGAAATTTGAGGTGCCTACAAATCCAGCCACGTAGCGGCTGCGGGGCATGTCATAGAGTTCGCGTGGGCTGCCAACCTGCACAATACTGCCGCCTTCCATCACACAAATTCGGTCGGACATTGAAAGCGCTTCTTCTTGGTCGTGCGTGACGAGGACAAAAGTTATTCCCAGTTGTCGTTGCAGGTTCTGCAGTTCAAACTGCATTTCTTTTCGAAGCTTTCGATCCAGAGCAGCCATTGGTTCATCAAGCAGCAAAAGCTTGGGCTCGTTTACGATCGCACGCGCCAAAGCGACGCGTTGCTGCTGACCACCAGACATCTCCCAGATGCGACGTGGGCCAAACCCACCAAGACGGACAGTTTCCAGCGCTTGCTCAACCTTTGTCGCGATTGTTTGTTTGTCTACGCGTGGTCGTCGTTGGCGCAGGCCGTACGCGATGTTGTCGAACACGCTTAGGTGAGGAAAAAGAGCGTAGTGCTGAAACACCATGTTGACTGGGCGATGGTGCGCATCCAAGTCGTTGACGACTTCGCCATCGAGCAACACCTGACCTTCGGTTGGTTTCTCGAAACCCGCCAGCATCCTAAGTGCAGTGGTTTTGCCGCAACCAGATGGGCCTAAGAACGACAGGAACTCTCCTTTCCCAATGGAAAGATTCAGGTCTTTGGCGGCGACCACATTCCCGAAGGTCTTGGTCACTCCTCTGAGTTCCGCAATCGTCTGCATGGTGACGCTCATGTCAAAGCTCATATACTGCTGTTTTCCTTTTGCTTGATTTTTTGGCATTTGCTGGCATACCACTCAAACAAGGAAAAAGTAACAATAACTCGGATTAACTGTATATACCACAATTGGGGTATAGAGGTGCTTTTCGAAAATCTGGAGCGGCGTGTGTACGATTGGATGGAAGAGGCCGGCAGGGTCGTAGAGAAGATCGGAACCCCAGAATTTCCATGTGCTTTGGCAGATGGCTTACGGCAGGTCGCACCATTTGATTTTACGGTGGTGTTTGGCCATGTCGGAACCGAAGCACCAATAGACCTTCACGACGATTTTCCCAAAAGCAAACGGCGTATTTTTGTTGAGGATTACCAAGCAGGGCCCTACGTACTTGATCCATTTTTTTTGGCCGCGACAAAACCGATAACACCGGGTCTGTACCGCATGCGCGATATCGCACCGGACAGGTTCTATCAGGGCGAATACTATCGCAGCTATTACAAAAGGACTGGGTTAGCAGAGGAGATTGGCTACTTTATCGATATCCCAAGCACTGGGATGGTTGTGGTCTCGCTCATGCGATCAGCGAAGCCTTTTTCAGCCAAGGAAATTCGTCATTTGCACGCTCTATGGCCGCTCGTTCGGGCAGCCTGTTGCAAACATTGGAGTGACTTTCCAACGATGGCCCGCGGCGCCGCAGCGAATGGCGTTAGTCGTCGCGTTGATCTAGCATTCCAGGCATTTGGCGATGGCGTTCTGACGCCACGAGAACGAGAAGTCGTTGAGTTCACATTGAAGGGCCATTCGGCAGAAGCTGTTGGCACAATTCTCGGCATCTCTCCAGGCACAGTCCGCATCCACAGACGCAACATTTACGCGAAACTTAGGATCAACTCGCAGGGTGAGCTTTTTTCAAAGTTCATTGAAAAGGCTCTTTAAAAGGTTCCTTGAACACCCACTTTATCCGTTTTGCCGACCTTGCTACCTTGAGACCCGGAAAGCACCAAACATTTGGACGGCACTGTCTGATAGCCAAGGAACCCAAAGTGAGAGGATTGGGACGCCCGGGACCCGTGTCGGGCTAAATTAATACCCGGGAACGCTTTCGGGCCATTGTCTATCTAACCGGATCAGCCGTTTTAAAAATGGCGTCAAGATTCGAAAGGCAAAATTTCATGGACGCACCAGTTATCCAGTTGATTTTTATGTTCATCTTGCTGGTTGTCGTGATCTGGCTTTATATCCTGCCGATCACGATGGCGGGACGGCGCAACCGATCTAGTTTTATCTGGTTCCTGATCGGTTTGGTTGGATCACCCCTTTTGGCTATCCTTTTGCTGCTGGCTCTGGGTGACGCACCCGAGCAACCAACAACCTAATTTTGCGGACGATACCGTCTGACACCCAAAAGGGCTTAACCGGAGGGTATCTAGACGCTCGTGAGCCATAAAGGACTGCTCAGCATGCAATGAGGGTGCCAATTGAGACCCTATACTTCCGAAAGTGAAGACTACTAGTCCTTCTCACTCTCCACAACCGTGTACTGTAAACCCAAGGATGGCCGATTTGTTTGGAGAACCATAGACCGCTTTGCCCGTATTGCTGCCGCTCGCGACATTTCAGCGAGCGTCTGTCTCGAGCCCAAACCGACACTTTAGGTTCAGTGATTTAGAGGTCATTGCGATGCACCCTTCCATCCTTCATGACAAAACGGATGACCGACGGGAATAACCTAGATTCGGTTAGGATTTACACAATCCAGAATTTTCTGAGCAGCTAACTGAACCGACTTTCTCAACTGCATGGTCTCTGAGTTCGCAGCCAGCCGGGCCTTCATCTCTGCGTCCCCAAGGAGTTGGTTAATCGAATTATCCAACTGCTCCGGTGTCCAATCCCATCGATTTACCCTGAGTCCGACACTGGTCTCAACTGCCCGCTGGGCGTTATCGTGTCCGTCCCAGCAATAGGGAAGGATCAGCGACGGGACCCCGAAATACAGCGCTTCGCAAAAGCTGTTGTTGCCGCCGTGGTGAATAAACAGATCGCATTGTTCAACCACGGAAGGCTGCGGAAACCATTCCTGCAGATGAACATTGTCTGGGACTCTGGAATAGGCGTCGATTTGGGCCCCGACATTGACCAGAAACCTCATGTCCATTGTCTTGAATACGTCGAACAGGCTCTCAAAGAATGGGACATCCATGGCACCCAGACTGCCAAAACTCACGTACACCAGAGGCCCGTCGTTACGGGGCATTTGAGGTACACGGTAAGGACCTTCCTGGCGAACGCAGCCTTCGAGAAAGGTGAATTGTCCAGAGTCCAGTACCTGATCACGATCATGGCGAATGATAGATGGCGCTAAAAGAAGGTTTTGATGCGGTGATGTTTCTAGGAACTCACCTTCAGGCAATAGCTCAAGCCCCTTATCCAGGCGAAATTTGTTGTAGCGAGCATGAATTGGGCCAAGGGTCTCCAGGTACTGGTCTCGGAATGCCGCACACCCGGCGGCGTCAGATGCCGGCAGACCGGACAGGTACGGCGGTAGGCAGTTGTCTGGCAACTCGGTTTCCGCGCAAGAAATAACCCTGACCCATGGGCGCTCGGATCGTACGATGGCCGGGAACATGATGACGTTGTCGAGGACGACGACATCTGGGTTGGTCCGCTCTAGCGCCGTTTCCAACCCCTGTTCGACCGATTCCGCTGTCTCGACGATTGCGTTCCAAACGGGCTCTACATAGGTGGTCAGTTGGTCAGTTGGATGCATGTTAAAATGCGGCAGATGATGGCTCAGGAATTCCTGCCAGTAGGTCTGGGTTTCCTCTTCTGTCAACTCTGATTGAACAGGGACGGCGAACTCGTCAAAACCGTAATCTGCGAATACGCCACCAAAGCCACCGTGGGTCAGGAAAACGGGGTGTGCACCCATTGCGCGAAGTTCCTGAGCGATCCCCACACAATTCAGTGCAGCCCCAAAACTAGCTTCGGGGAAAAACGCGATTACGGGTGCTTCCTTGCGGTTCATCATTCACTCACCGGATTGACCCGCAGGTTGCTTGGACTAGCGCCGGAGCACCACGATTGGCGACGCTGGGCCTTTGGTGCATTGAAAGCCGCAAGTGCACCCTCATCTGATCCGCCGCAAGATCGAAATGATCTTGTTCGATGAAATCAAGTATACGCAGATGTTCATCGAGCGCCTGCCTCATCCGAAAGTCGATCATACCGAATGATCCGCCCGGCAGGTGGCGCAACCCATGATGGGCCATGAGAGCAGAAGCTAGATACTGGTTTCCGGACGATCGAGCGATGAGCTTGTGAAAGGCAAGATCCGCGTCTTGAAAATCCTGGCTATTGAAAGAGTTTTCCGACTGCGCCAGAAGCGCTTCGGTCTGGCTGCGGACCAGATCGGCGCGCTTGGTGTCCAACTTGAAACCGTCGGACAGAATGGCCTGCGGTTCCAGTATCAGACGAAATTCGTAGCTCTCTATTCGTCCGGAGCGGTCTCCCGGCATGCGCGTGAAAACCCAGGATTGACCTTCGGCTTTCTGAATCACGCCTTGGGCCAGGAGGGCTTCGAGCGCACGCTGTGCAGCGCTGCGGGAAACCGAATATCTGCGGATCAGGTCTGTGACATTGATGGCACCGTCCAGGCGTCGGGCGCCGCGATCTCGTAGGATGGCACCAGCGAGATCCACACCTGCTCCGACCGCATGCTGGTTGAGTATCGAATGCCCCTTTTCGGGTTCGCATTCTAGGACAAACCCGCCTTCTGCCGCTTTGCGTGCCATCCCCTCCTTTTCCAGCAGCCTCAATGCGGATCTAACCGGAGTGCGAGAGACGCTGCACGAATCAGCAAGGGTTTTTTCCACCAGTCTGTCGCCCTGATGCAAATCGAGATCCATCGCAACATCCAGTATTTTTTGAGCAAGTTTCAAGTATTTGCTTGGTGGCATAAGAAGACGGCTTTCGTCATACCTAGTTAATATACAATAAAAACGGTATCTTAAATGGCTTCTCCGGGCCATACAAAAATGATTCAAAAAAATGTTGAGTTTTATTTCATCAAAAAATACCGTGATTGCATCATATATCTCGCCCCAGAAGCGAGCGCGGATGTCAAGGGAGGAAGACATGACCAACAAGTTCACCAATTCGTTCCGTTTGCCATTTGCTTGGCTCACCACCGGGGCGGCCTGCGCACTCAGCTTATTCGCCGGAGCGGCCCAAGCAGAAAAAATCGTGATCTCGAACTGGGACGGCTACATGCCGCCGGACCTGCTGGAGAATTTCACCAATGAAACAGGTATCGAGGCCGAGCTCTCGGTGCATGGCACTAACGAAGAAATCATGGGCAAGGTCGTAGCCGGTGGAGGCAAGGGCTACGACGTTCTTTTCGTCTCGTCGCCTTTTGCCGAGGCGTTAAACAACCTGGGGCTGGTGGCTGCAATCGACCACGACAAGGTTCCGAATGCCTCTAACCTGTATGACGAAGCTAAAGAACTAGCCCATGATCCGGGCAACAACTATTCAATGCCATACGCTTGGGGCACGACGGGCTTATGCTACCGGTCTGACCTGATGGCAGAGCCAACTTCGTGGAACGATCTGCTCAAACCCTCTGAAGACCTTAAAGGCAAAGTGACAATGCTCTCGACGGATCGCTGGCTGATGGGGGCTGCTGCGCTAGCCCTCGGAAAGTCGCTTAACGATACGTCGGATGAGACGTTGGCGGCTGCAAAGGACCTGCTGGTTGCGGCGAAGCAGGATCTGCTGGCCTACGATGACGCAACTTTTTATCTGAAGTTGGTATCGGGCGAGGCAACGATGGTTCACGCCTGGGATGGCTGGTGCAACTACGGCATCGGTGAAAACGCGGACATCAAGTACACGATACCATCAGAAGGATCGGATCTGTGGGTGGATGCGCTAGTCATCGCGGATGCATCTGAAAACAAAGATGCGGCGCATGCCTTTGTGAACTATGTCTTGGGCGCGGACGTCGGTGTCTGGGTTGCCAGCAATATCCTTTACAAAACGCCGAACAAGGCTGCGATGGAGGCGCTGGACCCGTCCTTGATCGAAACCTTCCCGAACATGGGAATGTCGCCTGCAGACCTTACCAAGTACGAGCAGTTGCGCGATCTCGGCAATGGCCAGAAACCCTTTGCACGGACCGTGACCGAAATCATGGCCGCACAGTAAGTGATCAAACCCTGAGCAAAACCCGACCCGAACAAAGGGTCGGGCCTGTACGACATCACTCCACAGATTGCCAAGTATATGACCAATCGACTGAAATCGGTGATCTTGCTGGGGCCGGGCCTGGGCTGGCTTGCGCTTCTTATGGTGGTGCCGTGTGGCCTTATTTTTACCTATGCGTTCTTTGAACGCGGTATCTATGGCGGCATCGACCACGTCTTTACGTTTGAAAATTTTGTGCGGGCCGCCGATCCTCTTTACCTCGGGATCTTCTTACGCTCGGCCAAGATCGCGTTTCTGGCCACGATAATCGCGATCCTGATCGCCTATCCGGCGGCCTATGCCATCACGCTGGCGCCGCGCCGTTGGCAGACCGGTTTGCTGATCTTGGTGATCTTGCCGTTCTGGTCCAACTACCTAATCCGCACTTACGCCTGGATCGTGATGCTTAACCGCGAGGGCTTGATCAATAATACTCTCCAGGGGGCAGGCTTGATCGATGAGCCGCTGTCTCTGCTTTATAACAATTTCGCGGTGATCGTTGGGCTTGTCTACAACTACACCCCCTTTGTGGTTCTGGCGATCTATTCGTCGCTGAACCGCATAAATGTCGAAACCATAGAAGCCTCGGAAGATCTTGGAGCGCCCGCTTGGACCACTTTCTACCGGGTGATACTGCCACAGACCGTTCCCGGGATTGCGGCAGGTGGTGTCTTTGTTTTTGTATTGTCGATCGGCAATTTCATTACGCCCGATTTGCTTGGCGGCGGGCGACTTCAGATGGTTGGAAACCTGATCTATGACCAGTTCCTGAGCGCCCGCGACTGGCCGTTCGGAGCAACGCTGTCGATGTTCCTGATTGCGATTATGATGGGGCTTTTGTTCGCACAGGCGGTATTGGCCAATCGCGCAGCGGGACAGAGAGGGCAGGACTGATGCGGGACCGATCCAACATGGGCCTGAAGCTGCACCTGGTTTTGTTTTACACCTTTCTCTATGTGCCGATCCTTGTGCTCATGGCGTTAAGCTTTAACCGGGCCGGACTTCCAACTGTATGGACCGGGTTTTCGTTGGAATGGTACGGCAAGTTGTTTACCGCGGATCCAATACTGTCGGCGGCGCGCAACACGCTAATCGTGGCCTTAATCTCGACCGTTCTGGCGACAATAATCGGCACGCTTTTGGCGGTCGGTGTCGAGACACGGCGTAATTCTTCAGTTCTAGACGCGGTTCTGTTCGCACCGATGATCATCCCCGACATAGTTCTGGCCATCGCGCTCTTGTCCTTTTTCACCCTACTCAACATGACGTTGGGGCTTCATTCGATCATCCTCAGCCATGTCGTATTTAACATAGCCTTTGTTGTCGCCGTGGTGCGTACGCGGATGCGCAATTTCGACCATTCGATACTTGAGGCCAGTGCCGATCTTGGGGCCAGCGAATTCACCACCTTTCGCCGCATCCTGCTGCCCGCCATCGCGCCGGGGGTTATCGCCGGGGCGCTGTTGTCTTTTACCCTGTCTGTGGACGAATTCATTATTGCCTTCTTTACCGCCGGTGCTGGGCAATCCTCGACCACGTTGCCGATGCAGATTTACGCAATGATCCGATTTGGCGTCACGCCGGAAATCAATGCGATGGCTACCATCGTCATGTTCGTTTCATTCACGCTGGTCTTCTTCGCACAGCGTACCGACAAAGAGGTTTTCAGCCGATGAACCAAGGGGTTCAACTCAGGAATATAACCAAGCGATACGGTTTGGTGACCGCGATCGACAATGTTTCACTGGATATTCGCGATAACGAGTTCTTTGCACTTTTGGGCCCATCGGGCTGCGGCAAGACCACACTATTGCGGACGCTGGCGGGATTCGAAACGCCACAGGAAGGACAGGTAATCGTTGCCGGGCAGAACGTGACAAACATACGTCCCAGCAGGCGGCCCCTGAACCTGATGTTCCAATCCTATGCCTTGTTTCCGCACATGAGCGTCGAAAAAAACATCGCCTATGGGTTAGAAATGGAGAAATTGCCTAAGGACGAAATTGCCACGAGAGTGGCCGAGGTTCTGGAAAGTGCGAAACTTTCGGGATTTGCCGGGCGCAAGCCGGATCAGCTTTCTGGTGGGCAGCGACAGCGGGTTGCTTTGGCGCGCGCGCTGGTCAAAAGGCCAAAAGTCCTGTTGCTGGATGAGCCCCTTTCAGCTCTGGACAAGAAACTACGAGAAGAGATGCAGCTGGAGCTCAAACGGTTGCAACACGAGGTGGGGATTACATTTCTAATTGTGACCCATGACCAGGAAGAGGCCTTGGTCATGGCCGACCGGATCGCGGTCTTGCATGATGGTAAGCTGGCGCAGGTCGGTACTCCTCACGAGCTCTACGAACACCCCGGATCGCGCTTTGTTGCAGATTTTATAGGCGTGATGAACTTTCTGGATGGTAACGCCGTCGACGGCGGTGTCGATGTCCACGGGGCGGGAATGCTGAGGGGCGTTTCCGAGCTGCGCGGTGCTGCCACGATTGCTGTGCGCCCGGAACGGGTCAGCCTGATGCAGACCGCCCCTCGAGATGGGCGCAACTGCCTTCCAGGCACTGTCGAAGAAGTCGCCTATCACGGATCAGACCTGGGTGTGCATGTGCGCGTTCGCGGTGGGAGGAGCACCCTTTCCGCCCGCGTTCCCGCCAGCCAAGCCGACCGTGAAAATATCCAGCCGGGTCAGGATGTCCACTGCGTATGGGACGCGAAACATTCCCGCATCCTTCCCAACTGCTAAGCCAAATCTAACCGGAGACCTACAATGTCACAGAAAACCATCGCCTTCTTCCCCGAAGCTGCCTTTGGCCCTGCGCTGAATTCGGTTGGCATCGCGCAGGCCTGCGAGAAACTGGGCCATAAGGCTGTATTTCTAAGCGATCCCGGCTTTGTCGAGGTATATGAAGGTTATGGGTTTGAGGCGCATCCTGTTGCCCTGTCCGAGCCGATGGAACCCGAGGCGATGGCAAAGTTCTGGGAGGATTTCATCAACGGTCACATCCCAAATTTTCGCAAAGCCCCGATTGACCAAATCGATAACTACGTCAAGGATTGCTGGGAGGCGATCGTCGACAGCGCAAAATGGGCGCAAAAAGATCTGCCCGAGGTATTGGCAAAAATCAAACCAGATATGATCTGCGTGGATAATGTCATTATGTTCCCAGCCATCAAGCAGTTCGGCGTACCGTGGGTGCGGATCATCTCATGTTCCGAAAACGAAATCCCGGACCCGATTGTGCCGCCGCACTTATCGGGCTGTCGGGTGGATGACCGCGAGGGCATGGAGGCCTATGAGGCAAAGTTCCACGATGTGATCAAGCCGATCCACGACGACTACAATGCGTTCCTAGCCAGATGCAACGAAGACGCCTATCCGATTGGAGAGTTTTTCGAAGCGTCGCCCACAATGAACCTTCTGCTTTATCCCGAGCCGGCAAAGTACGAACGGCAGAACCCACTGGACCCAAACCGGTTTCAGTATCTTGAAGGTTGCGTGCGCGAAGAAGAACCCTTTGAGGTGCCAACGTTTAAGTCCAACAATGACAAACCACTTCTCTATGTATCTTTCGGGTCGCTTGGCGCAGGCGACACCGACCTGCTAAAGAGGATCATTTCGACCATTTCCAGGTTGCCCTACCGGGCGCTCGTAAATGTCGGGGATTACATTGACGAATACACAGACATTCCCGACAACGTGCACATACAGAGCTGGTATCCCCAGCCTTCGGTAATTCCGCAGGTTGACGCGGTGATACATCATGGCGGTAACAACTCGTTCACAGAGTGCCTATATTTCGGCAAAACAGCAATCATTATGCCCTATGTCTGGGACGGCCACGATAACGCCACCCGTGTTCAGGAAACCGGCCACGGGTTCGGGTTTCACCGATACGACTGGACCGATGATGAATTGGCTATTGCCCTCGACAAATGTATCAACGATCCAGGAATGCAGGCGAAGATGGCGGCAACCTCTGCTCACATGCAGTCACGGCATGGCCCGACCAAGGCAGCTGGCATTCTCGACGAAATCCTGAAAGCCGCGGAATGAGCAGCGCCCCGCATCTTTCGGAAATCTCGACCCGCACCGACCTCACGGACTGGGGGCTACAGCCGGACATGATTGAAGGCCAGTCGCATTCATCGGGTATGCTGGTTCACAAGGGTCCTGACAACCGGCCGGAGATCGGCGCATGGGTCTGCACTCCAGGCCGCTGGCGCCTAACGATACCGCGTGACGAGTTCTGCTATTTTGTGCAGGGCCGCGCGGTCTATCGGTCGGATGCAGGCGAAAGCATCGAAGTTACGCCCGGAACGGCCGTACTATTCCTCGCCGGTTGGGTAGGGGAATGCACGGTCGAGGAAACATTGCGCAACACCTACTACCTAACGGATCGCGAACCTGAAACATGACCACGCCACGTATGCAAAACCCGCTCCAGCAGACTGATCTTGTCGATTGGGGGGTAATCCCGACGATGATTGAAGGGCAATCCCGCACCTCGGGAAAGCTGATCCACAAGGGGCCTGACGGCCAGTCCGAATGCGGCCTTTGGGTCTGCACTCCCGGTAAGTGGGAATGTCACGTCACCAAGGACGAGTTCTGCCACTTTCTGGAAGGCCGCTGTACCTATATCCATGAAAGCGGCGAGGTAATTGAGATTACGCCCGATACGGCGGCCTTTTTTCCGCAGGACTGGAAAGGCGTTTGCACTGTCCACGAGACGGTCAAGAAAGTGTACATGATCCGCTAACGGCGCAATGCCTGTCAAACAAGGGGGCTGCCCAATGCGTGACCCGTTCAAATCTACCTACTACCTCAACCCCAAGCATGTGCCATTGGAGGGTGGTGGGACCACTCTGGTCAACCCGTCTACCTTGCAGCCCGTCGGGGTTTTTGGTGAGCCGTCGCCGCAGATCGTGAACCAGGTCCTGGACCGGGTAAATGCGGCGCAAAGGAGGTGGTCCGCGATGGACTGCAAATCTCGCGCGCGGGTATTGCACCAGATCGCCAACGACATCGAAAGCGGCGACATGACTGAGATCGCCCGCTTGATGACATTGGAAACGGGCAAACCTTACCCTGAATCGATCGGCGAGATTGCGAACATCCCGCCGGTTTTCCGCTACTATGCCGAGATGGCGCGCAATGACGCGGGCAAGATTGCCGGCACGATGCAAACTGGATCTTTTCAGTATCAGACATACGAGCCCTACGGCGTGTCCGTGCATGTGGTTCCGTACAATTTCCCCCTCATTCTTGGCTGCTGGTCGATGGCCGCATCACTTGCGGCAGGTAACGGTGTAGTGTTGAAAGCCTCACCTGCAGGAACTTTGTGCACGATGGCGTTCATGGAGTTTTTTCGGGCGTTGCCCCAAGACCTGATTGCTTGCCTGCCGGGTGGTGCAGACGTGGGCAAACAGCTGATTGCCAGCCCCAAAACCCATGTGGTCGCTTTTACAGGGTCCGTGCCGACAGGTCGTGCAGTCGCAGTGGCCGCAGCGGAGAACCTGAAACCCGCAGTGATCGAGGCTGGGGGAAGCGATCCACTGATCGTCAGTAAACACGCCGACATCGCGGTCGCTGCTGCCGGGGCGGTTACCGCTGCATTTTTGCAGTCGGGCCAGGTTTGCACATCGTCTGAACGGATTTTTGTAGTGGATGACGTGTACGACGATTTTGTCGATGAATTCGTGACCCGAACCCGGAAACTGCGCATCGGCGACGGAATGGGGGTGGCGGAAATCGGACCTTTGGCCTCCAAGGAGGCACGCGACAAGGTCGAGCGTCTGGTGCGCGATGCAACTGAGAAAGGCGCGGTGGTTGAGGTAGGAGGCGGTACCCCGGATCACGTCGGGCCGGGTTGGTTTTTCGAACCAACGATCCTGACCGGCGTGACGACGGACATGGCGCTAACTCAGGAAGAGGTTTTTGGGCCAGTCGCCTCGGTCATTCGGGTGAGCGACTTTGACCAAGCGCTTGAACTGGCAAACGCGTCACAATTCGGTCTTGGCGGATGCCTGTTTACCGGCGACTTGGACGAGGCATTTCAAGGGGTGAACAAGCTACAGGTGGGGATGGTCTGGGTCAACAACCCGCTCGTGGACAACGATGCCTTGCCTTTTGGCGGCGTCAAGAATTCTGGGCTTGGGCGTACGCTAGGCCTTCAAGGCCTCGAGGCTTTCAGACGACCCAAGATGGTCGTGATTGATCCGAAGGCGAAGGAGGCGGACTGGTGGTATCCATATCCCGACGACTGGTTCTATTCAGATGACGTACAGGGCGGGAGAAAGCACACCGGCTAGGGTGATGATCGGTGCGACCTGATCGACTCTACAACTGAAGATGAGCTAACGGCAGGATTGTCCGCGTTGCGGTCACTGATCGTTCGCATATCAACCCAATCCGCTCGCGTTGTGCGCGGCGAGTTGAAGGCCAAGACTGCGATGTTGACCGGTCTGCGTAAGCCTTTTCTTATTCGTGCCTGTCAGGATGCAGTATCACCAAGCGCCGCTTTCGGTACGCTCCACATTCAACCAGTATGCCACACAAGCGCTTCCGTCGTAATTATGTTTAAACCCTCTGAGATGGGGAACCTTCAACACCGCAGAACTCAATCACAACGTGGAACAGCACTGTTACTCACCCCAGAGCGCAAGATGCAACTTTACGCAGGATCAACCCGTTTACTTGATCCGTATCAATGTGAGCTCTGACGATTTCCGAACTAATCAGTTCAAGAGAAACCAAGGAGTTGCCACCATGCTGAACAAATCTCTTGTCGCGTTGATGATGATATCAGCCATGCTGCTGAGTGCCTGCGAAAACAAGGGCGAGACATATCCCGTAACCGGCGAACAATGCGGACCGAACGATCCGGTCAAGACCCTGGATGCCGAAGATTGCTATATCCCACCCGCGGGTGTCTGACGCGGAACTGCATTTCCGTTGGTTTAGGGGGCCAACCGGCATCTAAACCTTTCTGGCAAAAAATGTCACTCTGGCCTGACCCCAGCTGAATGGATGAATGAGGCGGCCATGCGTCTGATCTTGATCGCGCTGCTTTTGCCAGCCACCGCAACCGCCGACCCGGCGTTGGAATGTTCCGACGCCGGATCACAAGTCGAAATCGGATCCTGCGTCGGAGAGATGGAAGCACGGGTCTCGCGCGCGCTGCAGGTGAGTTTTGATTTGGCGGTACAATCTGCCAAGGAACTGGACGAGGTCACCGGGCGGATAGTGGCTGAACCTGCCCTTATGGCGGCGCAACAGGCCTGGGAAACCTATCGCGATACGCATTGCACCGCCGTCGGCGCGTCGTTTGGTGGCGGATCGGGTACAGGTATCGCAATCACATCATGCCGGGTGAATTTGGGGCGGGCACGCGTTGAAGAACTGTTGAGTTTTGCAGACTGACTGAAACGATTCCTTTTGATCTTTGCACAGGTTCCTATATAGAGGCGCATCCCAAGCCAGAATCCTTGAAGATACGCCTCAGCAGGTACCACAATGTCGCCCAAAGCGCCGATCACTCAAGACGTCATGACCCTCCCTCGCAAATTGCCCGAGGGGAAGGTGAACCTTGTCGGTCTCACTCGCGACCGTTTGCGCGAGGTCCTGATCGAACATGGCACGCCGGAAAAGCAGGCAAAGATGCGCACCGGTCAGATCTGGCAGTGGATTTATCAATGGGGTGTGCGTGATTTTTCCCAGATGACGAATCTGGCCAAAGCCTACCGTGCGCAACTGGCCGACAACTTTGTGGTCGAGATACCCGAGGTGGTGACCCGACAGGTGTCCGAGGACGGCACCCGCAAATATCTGTGCCGGATCGCGGGTGGGCACGAGGTCGAGGTGGTCTACATCCCCGAGGAAGATCGCGGAACGCTGTGCATATCGTCTCAGGTCGGATGTACGTTGACATGTTCGTTTTGTCATACCGGCACCCAGAAGCTTGTACGTAATTTAACATCTGCCGAAATTGTCGGGCAGATCATGATGGCGCGCGACGATCTTGACGAATGGCCGACCCCCGGTGCGCCAAAGGATGAAACGCGCCTTCTGTCAAACATCGTTCTGATGGGAATGGGCGAGCCGCTTTACAATTTCGAAAACGTCCGCGATGCGATGAAGATCGCGATGGATCCCGAGGGGATTTCCCTGTCGCGCCGCCGCATTACGCTGTCAACCAGCGGAGTGGTGCCCGAAATTGCGCGCACCGCCGAGGAGATCGGCTGTCTGCTGGCGATCTCGTTCCATGCAACCACGGATGAAACCCGCGACGTTCTGGTTCCGATCAATAAACGCTGGAATATCGAGGAGTTGTTGCAGGCGCTGGCCAGCTATCCGAATGCCTCGAACTCCGAGCGGATCACGTTCGAATACGTGATGCTGGATGGTGTGAATGACAGCGACGCGGATGCCCATCGTTTGATCGACCACATCAAGCGTCACAAGATTCCGGCCAAGATCAACCTGATCCCGTTCAACGAATGGCCCGGTGCACCGTACAAGCGCAGCTCGAACAACCGCATCCGCGCTTTTGCCAACATCATCTATCAGGCAGGCTACGCCTCTCCCATTCGCAAGACACGGGGCGAGGATATCATGGCGGCGTGCGGTCAGTTGAAATCGGCAACCGAACGCGCCCGCAAATCGCGCAAACAGATTGAGTCCGAAGCCGGTTTAACCCGGTAGTTTTTCTGTTGGATTCATCATGGTTTGGATGGTCGCGCTTTGATTGTCAAAGATGACCGCCCGCACGCATGAAGTGTGCCTGTAAACTTAATGTTTCAGGTACTGATTCAATATGCAAAGTTTGCTATATTTTAATGATTCAATGCCGCAGGATGCAGGTTCAAATCGATGCACAAGGCGGTGAGTTTCCGGGACCTGAGCTGGTAAGAGATCCCGGAGCCGCTAAAATGCGAATACTGCCGTCAAGTGGCGCTCAGGCGAACTGATTTTCAGGTGGGTCGTAATAATGGACTCGTATCTTCGAATTTTTCTCCAGCACAAGGCCATTGCGTGCGCGATACTTCTGATTTCTTCAGGATTGGCAACGGCGGATGGCCACAACGCTCATATCGCGATCGAAAACCCGGCAGAGCTGAGCAAGGATGAAGCCGCGGCTCACTACCATTCACTGCGCCGCCGCATGGCACGGGGGTATGCTGCGGCGCAACTGGATCTGGTTCTAAACTATCAAAGCTGGCCGCTTTTCAACGACGCGCCATATATTTCCGCGACACACGGTCAGCGTTACGTAAACACGTATGCCAACCGAATGGCCCATAACTACGGGACATTGCAGCAAGGCGAAGAACTTCCCATGGGATCGGTGCTTGCCAAGGACAGCATGACGGTGACCGATGAAGGTCACATACATCCCGGCGCCATGTTCATAATGGAAAAACTGCCAGAGGGTACCAGCCCGAACACCGCTGACTGGCGTTATATCATGGTGCTGCCAGACGGGTCCTTGTATGGCGATACAATGGGCGCCCGTGCCAGCGAAGTTGCATATTGCCATGTCTGTCACGAACAAGTGGCGGATCGTGACTATACGTTCTTTGTTCCCGAAGAATATCGGGCGGGAAACTAAGCCGGTTCACCCGGCAGCTTGAGTTCTGTCGCCTCGCGGCGACTGAGTTGCTCGCCTTGCTTCCGTTTGGACAGTACCTCGCGGGCCAACGCGTATTTGTCATCTTGCCAGAAGATCAGGCATCCGTTGCAGCCCTTGCCGCAGCATCCTTCCGTGCCGATGCGGTTTGTCTTGAACCGGCGTTCGTTACCGTCTAGGCCAATCTTTTCAATCAGATCATCGCGACGGCCTGCATAGGCAGTTGTGTTGTCGCGACCGGTGGTTTCCAATCCCTGCACGAGCTTGTCAAAGCGAATGCGGCTCCAGTGTTCGTCGGTCAGGGCGCGTTCCTTGCGCAGCACTGAATAGACCGGAAAACGGGCGCGCAGATCGTCGATATCCTCGTGATCAAACAGGGTGAAAGGCATCCGAATGATGGTTTTTGTGCTGCCATGCACGACGTCCAGCCGTGCGCCATCATGGGCGCGTTCGAAATCATAAACCCGCAGCAGAACCGTGTCGCGCGCAACTGGCGAGACGAAATCCAGCACATCACCCGGTTCCAGCTTGTTCTTCACCTCGACCAGAAAGGCATCCTCGGTCACTTCGGTGACGATCCCGGCATATTCCCATTGCGCGATGGATGCGGTGTGTTCGTAATCATGGGCGTAATTGGTCAGCCGCCCTTCGTGGAAGGCCAGCGTATAGCCGCGATTCCCGACGGTTTCGAGCTCACGCATGTAAGGCTTGGGGTCCCAGTTTTCGGGGTCCGCGAAATAGTCATCTATCGCCATACGATAGGCCCGTGCGACGATCGCGGCGTAGTATTCCGATTTGCCGCGCCCTTCGACCTTGAGGCTGTCGACACCGATTTTCAGGTACTCATCCAGCTTCGGCATGATGCAGAGGTCGCGTGAGTTGAGGATGTACGAGCCGCGATCATCCTCTTCGATGGGCATCAGGTCACCGGGGCGGCAGCCTTCTTCCAGCAGGAATTCGAACAGGTCGGCGTTTTCCTCGGTGATACGCAGCTCCTGATGTGTGCCATCCTTGAGGCGCAGTTTCAGACCATAGTTCCAGCGACAGGAATTGGCGCAGTTGCCCTGGTTGGCCCCGCGTTCGGCCATGAAATTCGACAGCAGACAACGGCCCGAATAGGTCATGCACATAGCACCGTGCACGAAGGATTCTAGCTTGATATCAGGGCACTTCTCACGGATCTCGACCAGTTCGGGATAGGAAACCTCACGCGCCAGAACCACCAGCTCGGCCCCCTGATCCTGCCAGAACTTCACCGACAGCCACGAACAGATATTGGCCTGGGTCGAGATATGCAGCGGCAGTTCGGGCGCGCGCTCGCGGACGTATTGGAACACGCCTGGATCGGCGATGATCAACCCGTCGGGCTGCACCTTGCGCACCGTGTCGATGTATTCGTCCAGCTTCGGGATGTCTTTGTTATGCGAGAACAAGTTCAGTGTCAGGTAGGCGCGCCGACCATGGCTGTGACAGAACTCGACCCCTTCAATCACCTCGTCCAGCGAAAACTCGGACTTGGTGCGCAGCGACATATCCGGCGTACCCAGATACACGGCGTCTGCCCCATAGAGGATGGCGAGCTTAAGTTTGCGCAGATTGCCCGCAGGCATCAGCAATTCGGATCTGGGCTGGGTCATGGAAGCTACCTGACAAAGGATCAAGGCGGCCTTCTACGCCAAAATCATTGCGCCCAAAACCCTGTTATCTGCGACGGAACCGCGCTGTGCCAATGACCTCGATCAGTTGTTGGCGCACCGGCTCGGGTTGCGCCTCGACTGCGTTCAGAACCTCACGCAGTTCAGCGCGCAGCCCATGCATCTGATCAATCAATGAGATCATCATCGACAGCGCATCGGCCTCCATGTCGTATTGCTCGTGCAACTCGCAAGCCAGTTCCAGCCGGGCAACGTCGATACTGTGATAGACCAGCCCCTGCTCCGATTGTTCAGGGATCACGATTTCGGCCGCAAGATACTCGGTTAGGCGGTCCGAGGTCAGGCGCGAGACGGTTTCGATCAGTTCCTTTTCGGTCAGGGTCATGACGGCATTCCTTTCCGCGGATCGTAGCGGTGCGTTTCGCGCCATGTCTCCATGAACTGCCTGAGATCATCATCGATCTTGTCGGGCATCGAGACAGTCAATTCGATCAGTTGGTCTCCGCGCAGGGACGAGCCGCGTTTCTTCACCCCCTTGCCGCGCAGGCGAAGGGTTTTGCCGCTGCTTGTGCCCGCCGGAACATTGACGTTCACACCGCCATCGATGGTGGGGGCGGCGACTTTCCCGCCCAGAATGGCCTCATCGATGCTGATCGGCAGCGTGATATGGATGTCGTCGCCCTGACGGTCAAACACCGGATGTTTGGCGACCGTGACGGTCACCAACGCATCCCCCGGAGGGCCTTCGCCATAACCCGGAGCACCCTTGCCGCGCAGACGGATGGTCTGACCTTCTGTTATGCCGGCGGGGATCTTGACCTCGATCCGGTTGCCGTCTGGTAGCGTCAGTTTCTGGCTGGCGCCAAACACGGCATCCAGAAAGCTGATCTGAAGGGAATAGTTCAGGTTATGCCCCGGCGCATGAAACTCATGCCTTTGCTGGCCGCCAAATCCACCGCGGCCGCGCATGAATTCAGCAAAGATGTCCGACATGTCGTCCGGGTCCGCCTGACGCCCGCGATAGGGGTTTCCAGCGGCCTCGGCATAGTCCCGGTAATAGTGTTGTTGCGGGCGTTCCTGACCCGATGCGTCGATTTCGCCATTGTCGTAACGGGCGCGGGTTTCAGGATCTTTCAGCAAGTCATACGCTGCAGCTGCGGCCTTGAATTTGGCCTCGGCCTTGGCATCGCCGGGTTTCAGGTCCGGGTGGCACTCCTTGGCAATACGCCTGTAGGCTTTCTTGATTTCGTCGGCACTGGCGTCTTTCGATACGCCAAGGACGGAATAGGGATCGTCGCTCATCTCACACTCACGGGTCAGGGACAGGTCTGATCTTGATGAATGTGTTCTACCACGTGTTTTCAACGGGTCAAAAGGAAGAGGCGATTGAATTGTCTCGAAAAAACTCAGAAGCCTGCTAATATCTTCATATTTCTGATTGTAGATTGACGGAGGCCATCCCATGTCGCGCAGAATCAAATCCGCTTTGGCCCTGCTGGCCGGCAATGCCATCGGGCTGTTGCTGGCTTCGCTGATACTGTCCGGTTTCGCGATCAAACCGATCTCATTTATCGTGGTTGTGATCGTTTTCACCGTCGTTCAGGTGATCGCCGAGCCCTTGATACTGAAGCTTGGCGAAAAGAAAGCGCCCGCATTGAAAGGCGGGATTGCCCTGGTCGTGACATTTGTGGGCCTGCTGGTGACCGACCTCATCGCGTCGGGGCTGACCGTTGGTGGTATCTCGAACCTGCTGGCGGCGACGCTGCTTGTCTGGCTGGGGGCGCTGATCGCCAGCGTGGTGCTGCCGATCTACGTTTTCAAGGACCTGCGTGCCGCGAAGAAGTAATCACAGCGCGTTCAGGCTGGCCTCGATCGCCTGCCACAGTTCGTCCACCGGTTCGCATCCAACGGACAGGCGGATGAAGGCCGGGTCGACCATATCACCCCATCGCGCGCGGCGTTCGGCCGAGCTGTGAACACCTCCGAAGGATGTGGCGGGGCGCAAAAGCGGGCAGGTGTTGATGAAGGCTTCGGCCTTGTCTTCGCTCTCCAAAGTCAAGGATAGCAGAAATCCGAACCGTGCCGTTTGTGCCTGCGCCAGTGCGTGCGATGGATCATTGGCCAGCCCGGGATAGCGGACCTGTTTGACCGCTGGGTGAACTGCCAACCGTTCTGCTATTACCTGAGCCGAATTGCACATCCGGTCGAACCGGACATCCAGCGTTTCCAACCCGCGATGCAGCAACCATGCCTCATGCGGTCCGGGGATCGAGCCGGAGACCTTCCGCCATTCCTCGACCCGTTCCATGATGTCACTGTTGCGGCTGGCCACATGGCCCATCAGCATGTCGGAATGCCCGCCCATCGCTTTGGTGTCGGACGACACGACCACGTCGATGTCCAAATCCAACGGACGCTGACCCAACGGCGTCATCGTCGTATTGTCGGCAATCGTCACCCCGCCAGCAGACCGCACCTGTTCGGCTGTGGCTTTCAGGTCAATCATGTCCAGACCGGGGTTCGAAGGGCTTTCGACGAACACAACGTCAAACCCGTCAAAACCACCTGCGGCAAACGCAGTGGTCGGGCGCTCTTCAACTGTCACGCCAAGACGCGAAAGGAACCGGTCGGCCAGCAGACGGGTGACATAGTACCCGTCCGAAGGAATCAGAAGGCGCGACCCGGCTTGCACCGTTGCAAAAAGAGCCGCAGAAATTGCGGCCATCCCTGAAGGAAAACTGAGGCAAGGCGCGTCTTCCAGATGGGACAAAACATGCTCAAGATGTACCCAGGTGGGGTTATCGACACGGCCATAGGTCGGGTGACCGTCCGGCATGCCCGGCAGATGGAACATGCTGCTTTGCGTCAGTGGAAGGGCGACGGGTTCGCCTTTTGACAACGCGTTGCCACGTAGGTGGAGCATTTCGCCTGTCTTTGGGGGTTTCATCGCTCAGCGCCCCGGAATTTCGTCGCGGGGCGGGGCGGGTTCCCAGTTCTCGATGATCTCGGCCGCCTCCTGCGCGGTATCGACAAAGCGGAACAGGTCCAAATCCTCCTCCGAGATCGTACCGGCATCCGCCAGTGCGTCCCAGTTGATAACCTTCTCCCAGAACGCGCGGCCAAACAGCAGGAATGGCACGCGATCCATTCTGCCGGTCTGGATCAGGGTCAGGGATTCGAACAGTTCATCCAGCGTCCCAAACCCACCGGGAAAGATGGTGATGGCGCGGGCGCGCATCAGGAAGTGCATTTTGCGGATCGCAAAATAGTGGAAATTAAAGCTGAGCTCTGGCGTCACGAAACTGTTTGGCGCCTGTTCGTGCGGAAGCACGATGTTCAGCCCGATCGAGCACCCGCCCGCTTCGTGTGCACCGCGATTGCCAGCTTCCATCACACCGGGGCCGCCGCCAGTGACGATCACATTCTCGCGGCAGCCGGTTTCTTTTGATTTTACGGTCATCAGCCGGGCAAACTCGCGCGCCTCATCATAATATTTCGACAGGCTGGCCAGAGTCTCTGTCCGCGCGGTGTGCTTTTGCGAGGGTTCGGGAATGCGGGCGCCGCCGAACATTACGATGGTCGACGCGATCTCACGCTCGGTCATGATCATTTCGGGTTTCAGCAACTCAAGCTGCAAGCGTACAGGGCGCAGCTCGTCCCGGCACAGAAACTCGTCATCCGCGAAAGCCAGACGGTAGGCCGGAGAGCGTGTTTGCGGTGTGTCCGGAACCTCTTTCGCGGTCGAGCGGTCGGTCTGCGCATCGCGAAACGGACTGTGACGGTCTTCTCTCATCGGTGATTGATCCCTGCTTGCGTGTTTGACAAACAGCTATAGGGTTCGCGGGCAGAGTGCCAGTCACGGAAAGACGAGAATGAATTGGAAAAGTGAAATATCGGCGGCACGGGACCGCATCGCGGGATATGCGCAAGTGACCCCGGTTATGGAAAGCAACATTCCCGGCTATCCGGTTGAGCTGAAACTCGAGCACATGCAGCATACTGGCAGTTTCAAGGCGCGGGGTGCGTTCAATACGCTGCTCAGCTCGGATGTGCCGCCCGCAGGCTTGGTCGCCGCATCCGGTGGCAATCATGGTGCGGCGGCGGCTTATGCAGCGCAGACGCTGGGTTATCCTGCAAAGATATTTGTGCCGGAACTGGCAGGCCCGTCCAAGATCGCACTGATCCGGCAAACCGGCGCCGACCTGAGCGTTGTTTCCGGTGAATACGCGAACGCGCTGACCGCAGCGCAGGAGCATGAGGCAACAAGGGGGGCAATGCAGATCCATGCTTACGACGCCCCGGCCACGGTGGCTGGGCAAGGAACCTGTTTTGCGGAATGGGACGCCCAGGGCTTGCAGGCGGATACGGTACTGGTCGCTGTTGGTGGCGGCGGGCTGATCGCCGGGGCGCTGGCCTGGTTCGGTGGCGCGCGCAAGGTTGTGGCGGTCGAGCCGGAAACGTCCAGCGCGTTGAATGCAGCGTTGCGCGCTGGTGAGCCGGTTGATGTTTCCGTGTCGGGCATCGCCGCAAACGCGCTGGGCGCGCGGCGGATCGGCGAAATTTGTTTTGAATTGGCACAGGGTATGAGTTCGGTTCTGGTGTCAGACGATGCCATCGCGGCGGCACAGCAAGCGCTTTGGCGCGCGCATCGCATTCTGGTAGAGCCTGCGGGCGCGACCGCATTGGCCGCCTTGACCTCGGGTGCGTATCGACCTGAACCGGGTGAGCGCGTGGCCGTTCTGGTTTGTGGTGCAAATATCGCGCCGGACCCGTTCGCTGAGTGAATTATCGGGTTGTGGATGTGGATGGTGGATTTTATCTATAATCCATGACTGCAATGATCTCCGACACGATTTACCAAAGCCTCAGCCAGCGGATCATCACCGGAGAGCTGGCGGCCGGTGAAAAGCTGCGGCAGGACCATATTGCCCGAACCTTCGATACCAGCCATGTTCCGGTGCGCGAAGCCTTGTTGCGGCTTGAGGCGCATGGGTTGGCCCGGCATGAACCGCGCAAGGGAATGCGTGTTACAGCGTTAGACCCGGCAGAGGTTCGGGAGGTGATCGAAATGCGTGTGGCCTTAGAAACGCTGGCGTTGCAGCAATCGATACAAAACATGTCTCCGGTCGCGTTGGAAAAGATCGAGAACGCACGCATCGCCTGTGACGAGGCGCAGTCGATGCCGCAATGGGAGGCCCTCAACAGAACGTTCCATCGAGCCATCCTGACACCTTGCGGGCTGCCTCGGCTTTTGCACGCAATTGACGATCTGCATATTGCAAGCGCACGCCATCTGTTCGCGCAATGGCGGTTGAAATGGGTGCAACGGGCTGACACGGATCATGCGGCCATTGTGCGGGCTTTGAAGCGCAAGGAAATGGCCACAGCAACGGCGATCCTGACCCGCCATATTCGGCGCGCGAGCTGATGACCCTCTGCCTCAGACGCAATTGGGCCCGTCTACGTCGCATTGCGCCATGGGTCCGGCTTGCGTATAGGCCAAATCAACGTGAACAGATTCTGTAGGGAGACACCCCATGTCCAACGCGCAACTGGAAGCCGCCATCGAAGCCGCCTGGGAGGCACGCGAGACAATCACGCCCGCCACCGCAGGCGAGCAGCGCGAGGCGATCGAGGATACGCTGAATGCGCTGGACAGTGGCTCGTTACGCGTGGCGGAAAAGCTGGAAACCGGTGACTGGCACGTAAATCAATGGGCCAAAAAGGCGGTTCTGCTGGGCTTCCGTATCAAGGACATGGAAATCCAGCCGGGCGGTCCGCAGGACGGCGGCTGGTGGGACAAGGTAGACAGCAAGTTCGCCGGTTGGGGTGAAAACCAGTGGCGGTCTGCCGGGTTCCGCGCGGTTCCAAACTGCGTTGTCCGCAAGTCGGCATATATTGCACCGGGCGTGGTGCTGATGCCGTCTTTCGTGAATCTTGGGGCCTATGTTGACGAAGGCACGATGGTTGATACCTGGGCCACCGTCGGATCCTGCGCGCAGATTGGCAAGAATGTGCACCTGTCGGGCGGCGTTGGCATCGGTGGAGTGCTTGAGCCGATGCAGGCTGGCCCAACAATCATTGAAGACAATTGCTTTATCGGCGCGCGCTCGGAAGTGGTCGAGGGATGTATCGTCCGCGAAGGCTCGGTTCTGGGGATGGGCGTGTTCATTGGTAAGTCTACCAAGATCGTGGACCGAGAAACCGGAGAAGTCATGTATGGCGAGGTTCCGCCCTATTCGGTTGTGGTCGCGGGTTCCATGCCGTCAAAGAACAATGTCAGTCTCTATTGCGCGGTGATCGTGAAGCGGGTTGACGAAAAGACCCGCTCGAAAACGGGCATCAACGAATTGCTGCGGGACTGATCGTTCTGGGAATGTCATAAGGCCGGAGCAGTTACGCTCCGGCCTTATTTGTTCTTTGGGTCAGGTCGGCTAAGGCAGATACCAAGCTTGTGGCCCTAGCCTGCCTTGAAGTGCTGCTTAGCGGCTCTCACCCTGCATGGCTTCCACTTCTGTGCTTCCTGCATTGGTTTCCGCACCATCGGCCTCACCACCGCCATCGGCCTCACCACCGCCATCGGCTTCACTGCCACCTTCGGATTCACCATCGCCGCCGGATTCGCCTCCGCTTTCGGCCTCACTACCGCCATCGGAATCGCTACCGCCCTCGGTTTCACTGCCACCTTCGGCCTCACCATCGCTGCCGGATTCACCTCCGCCTTCGGTCTGCGCGCCGCCTTCAGCCTCGCCGCCACCGGTGGTTTCGCCGCCTTCACCGCCCGCTTCTTGGGCATAAGCAGCATCACTTGTTACAAAGGACAGAATTGCAACAGCCGGTATACCTGAAAGTACAATCACGCTTGCTGTTGTTGTCATCAATCTGGACAGAACACTCATCTCAACTCTCCTTTGAAAATGACTTATGCAGTACCCACAGCGTAGGGCCGGCATCGACGCTTAGTTGTGAATTGCTGGCGTCGTGTCCCGGCTAGCGGGAATTGGCCTAAAATGATGAGGAAGACTGGCGCAAAAGTGCCGGATTCAACTCAACAGCTTTTCAGGCCGGAGACCTTCAATCAATGAGGGAGGCCGAGACTCGCGTTCACTGAGTCTCTCACCCAGCTTATCCCTTGATCGGATATCGGTCCGGTTCCTCGAAAACATCTATGACCCGTGTGCCAGCCCTGATTTTGCCGCCATGTTCCACGCCTGATGGGATCGAATAACTGTCGCCCGAGCGGTAGGTCCGGGTCTGCCCGTCGATGGTCAATTCAATCTCACCCTCGACCACTGTGCCCCACTGGGCTTTGTGAGAATGTAAGGGCAATTCGAAATCCTGAAGAAACGTAAAGAACGCTACCAAGCCCGCATCCGACCGGATCACGGCCGTTTGCACCACGTCGTCAGGGAATGGTACGTCGAGGCTGGGAAAACTTGCTATGAAATCTGGGTAGGGCATGAAGGCGTCCTTTGTATCCGGGATCGGTTTATTCTGGGTACTATGGGCGCAAGGCGGGATTCCTGCAATTGTTGGCTGCTTGACCGCGAACCGGCGTGGGGCTATGGCCCGGTGCATGGAGAAGCAAAAGAAACCCTCGCGTCAGCAAGTCTATACCCTTCTGGTCCAGATTGGCCGCAAGGAGGGCGACGGGCTGCCCGATGGGGCGACCGGCGCGGCGCTGATGTGCTATGCCAGCGGCGTGGATGAGGCCGAGGCCGTGCGTGAGACGGTCGCGATCCTGAAGCAGGCCGACACCGCACCGCTGGATGTCACCGGATACGGCACATTGGCCGAACGTGAAGCGCAAGGTCACGATATCGAGGCGGACGAACGTGCGCTGATGCAAAGAGCATTGGATGAAAACGCAGTGATCGTCGCGCAGATGACACCGTTTTTCGGAGACGAGGCGCAGGCCTAGTTCCGCGATCCGAACCACTTGCGATAGATTTCGTCATAGGTTCCGTCTTCGCGCAAGCCAAGCAATGCCTGGTTTACATCCTCGACCAGTGGTGATCCGGTCGGGAAAGCGATGCCGTAGTTTTCGCGCAGGAAAACACCACCTGTCATCGACGCAATGCGCCGCCCTTCATGGGCCGCAAAATAGGACAGGATCGGCGCGTCGAATACGACGGCATCCAGATCTTCGGCCTTGAAAGCGTCCAGCATCTCATTCAACCCCGGATAGCTGGTAAACTCGATCTCGCGCCGGTTCAGAAAACTGGCCGCAGTCGACCCTGATATTGTCCCGACAGTCTTGCCGTACAGGTCGTTCACCGAATTCACGCTGCCGGTAATGGCGTCCACAGTCATGACCGAGGTGATACGGGCGGTGAACACCGACACGATGAACAAGGATGACACCACCAGCACGACACCCAACATTCGACCGAACGGAGTGCGCGGCATCCGCTCTTCGAAGCCGCCATTCACAACCAAGTTCAGCGCCCACCAGAACGATGGGAACCATGCTTCGTTCAGGTCGCGGTCGAAATAGGGTTGCGCGCGGCGTTCAAAGCTCCACATCAACATGCCGCCACCGAGGAGAATGGCAAAGGCCAGCCCTATGGCGATGAACAGTTCTTTCGAGAGCAGGGCCTGCAACAGCGATGGTTTTCGTACCGCGTCCGAGGGTACCATGATCTGAAGACCGGCCTCAAAGATCGGCTGAGAGAAATCCATTTGCGTTTCACGCAGGGCGGTGATCGAGATATTGGCGATGGCAAGGTCTGCAGATCCGCTCTGCACGGCACCCAACATGTCAGAAAACGCCTCGACGCGGTTGACCGTGTAGTCCCAGTTCAGAGCCTCGGCCAAAGCCGCCAGCAAATCCATAGAGAAGCCGGTTTCGTCGCCATCCTCGACATAGGAAAATGGCGGGCGGGTCACGGTTGTGACCGAAAGGGACTGTGCCAGGCTTTGCTGTGCGATGACGGCGAAAGTCAGGCAGATCAGTGCGAAGAAGGCGCGCTTCATATTCAATTCACCTGTTTCGCGGCCCTGTAACGCGAATTTGTGGCGGGCGGCAAGGTGGTCGCAGGGTAAAGTGTCATGTTTTATTGGGGTGTCGCTTTGACATCTAAATATTCGGATGACCGTTTTTTTACGGATTGGGGTTGGAAAACCGGCCAAATCGTTGAATCTGTGCGCGAACCCGCGTCAGACACAGTTCCAGAGGCCCCCGCATGACTGATCCCGTCCAATTGACAGCCGAACTGATCCGTTGCCCTTCGGTCACACCCTCAGAAGGCGGAGCACTTGTTTTGCTTGAGGCGGTGCTGTCGGAGGCAGGTTTCGAATGCACGCGCGTTGATCGCGGCGGCATCAGCAACCTTTTCGCGCGTTGGGGGCAGAAAGGTCATGCGCGCAGTTTCGGATTCAATGGTCACACGGACGTCGTCCCTGTCGGCGACGAAGCTGCCTGGACTGCGCCGCCCTTCGGGGCCGAAGTGCGGGATGGGGTGATGTTTGGGCGCGGCACTACCGATATGAAATCCGGAGTTGCGGCTTTTGCGGCTGCCGCAATGGATTTCGTGCGTGACACTCCTCCGGATGGGGCAATTGTCCTGACGATTACCGGTGATGAGGAAGGCGATGCGTTGGACGGCACCACTGCGCTTCTCGATTACATGAAAGGCGCGGGTGAGCGTATGTCGGTCTGTCTGGTAGGTGAGCCAACATGCCCGAACAAAATGGGTGAGATGATCAAGATCGGCCGTCGGGGCTCAATGACTGCGTGGTTTAAGATTACAGGTGTGCAGGGGCATTCGGCTTATCCCCATCGGGCCAAAAACCCGCTGCCCGCAATGGCGCGGCTGATGGATCGGCTTGCCAGTCATGAACTGGATCAGGGCACGGACCATTTCGACGCCTCCACACTGGCTGTTGTCACCATCGACACTGGAAACGCCGCGACCAACGTGATCCCGGCGCAATGCAGCGGCGCGGTCAATATCCGCTTTAACGATCTGCATTCCGGGGCAAGCCTGAGTGATTGGTTGCAATCAGAAGCGGATCAGGTGGCAGCTCAGTACGGTGTCGAAATCGGTGTCACGATCAGTATTTCGGGTGAAAGTTTTCTGACCCCGCCGGGGCCTTTGTCGGATCTGGTGGCCAAAGCGGTCGAAGCCGAAACCGGCGTTACGCCGGAGCTGTCGACAACCGGCGGCACCTCGGACGCGCGCTTTGTCAAAGACCATTGCCCGGTGGTGGAGTTCGGCTTGGTCGGGCGCACGATGCATCAGGTGGACGAGTGTGTTGAGGTTGCGCAGATCGAGCAGCTCAAATCGATCTATACCCGTATCCTGACGGATTATTTCGCCTGATCCATGCAACGCACATTGGTGATCATGGTCAAGGAACCCAGACCGGGTCGTGTCAAGACGCGGCTGGGGCGTGATATCGGCATGGTTGGTGCCGCGTGGTGGTTTCGGCATCAGACCCGCGCCTTGATCCGCAGGCTACGTGATCCCCGTTGGCAGATTGTGCTGGCCGTGTCGCCCGATGCGGAGGGCCTTGTAAGCCGTGTCTGGCCCGTTGACCTGCCACGCGCGCCGCAGGGGTCCGGCGACCTGGGTGGCCGGATGAAGCGGATGTTGCGCGGAATGCCCAAGGGGCCGGTTTGCCTGATTGGTGCGGATATTCCGGGTATTTCGCGTGCACATATTGCCCGTGCTTTTGGTGCGCTTGGGCGATCCCAGATGGTGTTCGGCCCCGCGCCGGATGGCGGCTATTGGCTGGTCGGTGCGCAGCGTTATGGCGCGCTGCCCGCAGGTCTGTTCCACGATGTGCGTTGGTCGACAGAACATGCTTTGGGCGACACACTTGCCTCAATCCCAAACTGCCGTGTGACCCTGCTGGACCAGCTGCGCGATGTGGATACGGTTGCTGATCTGAAACCCTGAGGTTTTTTGGTCATGACGCGGTCGCAAACGCGTGCTACGCCGGAAGCATGACTCGCATCCCCACCAAGCAGGAGGTCCTTGACTGGATCTCGGCGAACCCCACCCTGACCTCGAAACGCGACATCGCCAAAGCCTTTGGTATCAAGGGCGCGGATCGCATTGACCTCAAGCGCATCCTCAAAGAGCTTGAGGCCGAAGGACACCTTGAAAAACGCAAGCGCAGCTATCGCGATCCAGACCGTCTTCCACCTGTCAGTGTCTTGCAGGTGAAGGCCCCGAATGCCGATGGTGATCTGTTTGCCCGTCCACTGGAATGGCATGGCGAAGGCGTCGAGCCCATCGTTCTGATCATCGCGCGGGCCAGCGACCCGGCCCTGGGTGAGGGTGACCGCATTCTGGCCCGCCTGACCGTCGTGCACGAAGAAGATCACAATTACGAAGCCCGCCTGATCCGCCGAATCGGGACCAACCCGCGCAAGATCGTGGGCATATTCCGTAAAGGGGCCGAAGGGGGCAGAATCGTTCCTATCGACAAGGCAGGCCAGACTGAATGGCTGGTTGCCGATGGCGCGGTGCATGGTGCCAAAGACGGCGAATTGGTCGAGGCCGAACAGGCCGGGCCGAAAAATCGCATGGGCCTGCCGCGCGCGCGCATTGTAGAACGGTTGGGTGATCCGACCGCGCCCAAGGCTGTTTCGCTGATCGCGATCCACCAGCACGGTATCCCGGATGACTTTCCCGACAAGGTCATTGCAGAAGCGGACAATGCCAAACCCGTTGGCCTGAAGGGCCGCGAGGACCTGCGGGACATGCCGCTGCTGACCATCGACCCTTCGGATGCGCGCGATCGTGATGATGCCTGTTACGCGCACGCGGATGAAGACCCCAAGAACCCTGGTGGACATGTGATCTGGGTCGCTATCGCCGATGTTGCTGCTTATGTGCTGCCCGGCTCGGCCCTGGACCGCGAGGCGCGCAAGCGGGGCAATTCAAGTTATTTCCCTGACCGTGTGGTGCCGATGCTGCCTGATCGGCTGTCGGGTGATCTGTGTTCCCTGCATGAAGGCGTCCCGCGCGCCTGTGTCGCTGTGGGGATGCAGATTGACGCGGACGGTAACAAGATTGGTCATCGTTTTGTGCGGGGGTTGATGCGTTCGGTTGCGTCACTGAACTATGCCGAAGTGCAGGAGGCCATCGACGGCAACCCGAACGACCGCACTGGGCCATTGCTGGAGACGGTCTTGAAACCGCTTTACGCCGCCTATGCCGCGCTAAAGAAAGCGCGGGCTGTGCGACAGCCACTGGAACTGGACCTGCCCGAGCGTAAGATCGTGCTCAGCGAGACGGGTCATGTTGAAAGCGTGGCGTTCCGCGACCGGTTGGATGCGCATCGGTTGATCGAAGAGTTCATGATCCTCGCCAACGTCTCGGCTGCCGAGACACTTATCGCCAAGCGCCGTCCGCTGCTGTTTCGCGTGCACGAGGAACCCGCGCCCGAGAAACTGGAAAGCCTGCGGGAAACGGCGCAGGCCGCCGGATTAAACCTCGCTAAGGGGCAGGTGCTGCAAACCCGACACCTGAATGCGCTGCTGAACGCCGCCGCCGGGACCGAGGATGCGGAACTGATCAACTTGACCACCCTGCGGTCGATGGCACAGGCCTATTACAACCCTGAAAACTTCGGCCATTTCGGGCTGGCGCTGCGGAACTACGCGCATTTCACCTCGCCGATCCGGCGCTATGCCGACTTGGTCGTGCATCGGTCGCTGATCTCAGCCCACGGTTGGGGCACGGACGGTTTGACCGAAGACGAGATTACCCGGCTCGAAGAAACGGCGACTCATATTTCAGATACCGAACGCCGATCCATGATGGCTGAACGGGACACGACTGATCGCTATCTGGCCGCGTATCTGAGCGAGCGTGTCGGCAATGAATTCACGGGCCGGATCAGCGGCATTGCCCGGTTTGGTGCATTTGTCAAAATGGACGAAACCGGCGCGGATGGCTTGGTTCCGGTGCGATCATTGGGGCGCGAGTTCTTCCATTTCGACCGCGAGGCCGGGACACTTATGGGGGCGGACACGGGGCTGATTATCGCCATCGGCCAACGTGTCACCGTTCGACTGACCGAAGCGACACCTGTGACCGGTGGGTTGGAGCTGGAGCTGCTGTCCATTGACGACCAGGCCCTGCCGCGTGGACATGGGCCAAAAGGGCGATCATCCCGGCGCAAAGCGATCAGCACCAAGCGCAAGAAAGACAAGATCAAGCGCAAGGTCGAACGCAAGCGCCGTCAGAGGTGATAGGTCAACGCGCGGGCAATCAGCCATCCGTGGCGTGTTGGATCGATTTGTGCAGTGTCATCAAACAGAACGGCACGGGTCCCATCGATCCGGTCCTCGGCCGGAAAGGCGGAAGTGAAATCGCTTATCAACCGGCTCTGACAGTGCACAAACAAGGCGAAACGTGCCGATTTGTGGGCGCCCAGCCGGATCGTTGACCCTTTGGGCGCAAGATAGGCGGGCTGACCCCAGCGCAGTTCCTCTTGCACCGAGGGGACAGCAGGCAGAGAGGCTGCCGTGTCAAACACAAGCGCCCGCAAGGCCAGAGCCCCCGCACGGGAATGCGGGGGCAGGGCTTCAAAGGCCGAAGCGACCAAAGGATTCTCAAAGGGTTTCATGCAATTGGTATCGCCTGTTCCAACCGGTCCACGTAGCTGTTCAGCAGGTTATCCTGTTTGATCCGGCGGGTCAGGGGGGTGTCCGCAGGTGTGGCGCGCATTGCGGCAAGCATTGGACCAACGCTCATGTCCGCAGATGTCGGCCGGTCCCCAAGCAGGAAAGAGGATTGCCACAGATAGGCCGAGATCGCCTCGAGGTCACGTTCGATACGGTCCAGCCGTTCGGACAGCGAAAACCGCCCGATTCCCTGTGACGTAATCCCCTTCAGAACGGATTTCCGGATCGCATTGGATGCCGGTTTCCGGATCAACGCCGGAATTCCGGTAAAGAACGTATCACGCAAGATCGGCCAGACTTCGCCATTGCCCCAACGATCCAGAACGATGTGAAAATACAGATGCTCTTCGGCCATGCGCACCAGTGCGCGGGACTGCGCCTTTTCGACATCCGTCAACCCTTTGTCGAAATCCGCGCCCTGCTGTTCCAACCAATCGCGGATCAGGTCGCTGTCCGGGACCAGGCGTTCCGGTGTTCGCAAAACGGGCAGCTTCTGGTGAGGCATCTTGCGGGGGTCAAGCATGTCCGAGCGTTGCCAGGTCTGGCCGGACTGCTGAAGCATCAATGCTGTCTTGACGCAGAAGGGGCTGGCACTGAACAGGCCGAAGGCAGAGGGGAAGGTGAGAAGGGTCAGCATTATGAGGCTCCGTGTCATTGTGTGCTGACTGAGTATCGGGATCTAATGACAGTTTCTGTCATTAGGGATAAGTTATTATTCATCATGTCCCGCACCGCTCGATTGTTCCAACTGATGCAAGCCCTGCGTTCTGGCCCTTCGCCCAGAACGTCCGAACAATTAGCGCAGGATTTGGGTGTTTCGGCCCGAACAATTCATCGGGATATTGATGCATTGCGCGGACTGGGTGCCGTGATCGATGGCGAAGCGGGGTTTGGCTTTACCCTGATCGAGGACGCGACCCTGCCCCCATTGGGGTTCACTGATGATGAGCTTGAAGCGTTGGTTCTGGGCCTGCGCGAAGTTCAGGTGATTGGCGATCCGGCTTTGTCGAGTGCGGCGGGTACGGCCCTGCGGAAACTTCAGGGACGCTTGCCGCAACGCCAGTCCCATCGGCTCAGCCACGCGGTTCTGGCAGCTACACGGTTCAACCGCCCGCCTGAGCCCACGATTGACGTGGCCACTCTGCGGCAGGCGACGTGGGATGAGCGCGCGGTCGAGTTTTTCTATACGGACGCGAAAGGCGACGCTACGCACAGGCGCGTCAACCCTTTGAGCATCGTCTATCTGGATCACTCGAACGTGTTGTTGGGCTGGTGCCACCTGCGACAGGATTTTCGCGTTTTCCGGTTGGATCGCTTGCAGGACATGTCAGTGACGGAACAAAGTTTCAGGCCGAACCGCGTGCCCCTGCTGCGCGAGGCATTGGAACGCATTCGGGCAGAGCGTGCTGCGCAGGAGCGAGAGGCGAACGTCTGAGCACTTTGTGAATTTCTGATTCTGCGCTACCCTGTGGTCGAGCAGTAATCAGGAAAAAACGGAATGCGAAAATGCGTAGGCGGCGTCATGACCGTCGCATTGTGGGCATCCATAGTGCAGGCGGAAACAACAGAAAACACCAGATGGGCAGACAGCGGGATTTCACGCGAAGCGCTGCTACTGGCTTCGGCGGATGTGACCGTTTCGATCCGTCCGGTCCCGCGCCCGTTGATTGAGGCCTTGCCCGTGGCTTCTGCGACAACGGCACGGTTTCAGTCCTGGCTTGGCGCCTTTCAGGGACGCGCGCGGCGGCAGGGTATTTCGCAGGGAACACTGAATCAGGTGTTTTCGGGGATGAGCTATGACGAAGATGTCCTGGAACGGGATCGCAATCAGGCCGAGTTTTCGAAACCCATCTGGGAGTATCTTGAGACCGCAGTGTCGGAAACGCGCCTGTCGAACGGGCGTGCGGCCATGCAGCGGCATCGGCAGGTGTTGAACCGGATCGAGGAGGAATACGGCGTCGAAAAAGAGGTGGTCACTGCCATCTGGGGGCTTGAAACCTCGTTCGGGTCCTATCGCGGCAGCAGTCCAACGCTTCGTTCATTGGCAACGCTTGCCTTTGATGCGCGGCGGGCACAGTTCTTTGAAACGCAGTTGGTCGCTGCCCTGCGGATCGTGCAGGCTGGCGATATCAGCGCCGGCAACATGCTTGGCAGTTGGGCGGGCGCAATGGGGCATACACAATTCATGCCCACGTCATATCTGGATCACGCGGTGGATTTTGACGGTGATGGCCGGCGGGACATCTGGTCGGATGACCCGACGGATGCGCTGGCTTCGGCGGCGTCTTATCTGGCGCGGCATGGTTGGACGACAGGTCAGCCGTGGGGCGTGGAGGTTCGTCTGCCGACCGATTTCGATTACGCCTCAGCCCGTCGCGATTTTACGCTGATGCCGTCTGAATGGGCCGCTCAGGGTGTCGTGGCGCGGGATGGTACCGTCGTGCCGGATCATGGGAAGGCCGCTATCCTGCTTCCGGCGGGAAGTCAGGGCGTTGCGCTGATGATCTTTGACAATTTCAACGTGATCGAGACGTATAACGGGGCCGACGCCTATGTGATTGGCATCGGGCATCTGTCCGACCGGCTTGCAGGGGGCGCACCGTTTCAATCCGACTGGCCGCGCGGCGACCGGGTGCTGAGCTTTGCCGAGAAAAAGGAACTTCAGACCCGTCTGACGGATGCGGGCTTTGACACAAAGGGTGTCGACGGGCGTACCGGGCCAAATACGATCAACGCGGTTCGGGCGTATCAAATGGCGCAGGGGCTGGTCCCGGACGGATACCCCACGCCAAACCTGCTGGAGAGGTTACGGTAAAGAAAAGGCGGCCCGAATGGGCCGCCTTTGAAGACGCATAAGTCGCTAAATCAAGATGCGGCTTTCATCAGCCCTTGTGCAATGATCTCGGCCTGCGCTTCGTCCAGCGACTTGTAGATCCGCACGAACATTTCGTCGATATCCGCAGGTGTCAGGATCAGCGGGGGTGAGATGATCATCCGGTCGCCGACATGGCGCATGATCAGGTTATTGGCAAAGCACCGATCACGGCAGATATAGCCGACCGTGCCGGGTTCGGATGCGAATTTGGCGCGGCTGGCTTTGTCCGGGGTCAGCGCGATGGATGCCATCATGCCAACAATCTTGGCCTCACCCACCAGCGGATGATCTGCCAGTGCCTCCCATTTCTCTTTCAGATAGGGGGCGGCAACATCGCGCACATGCTCAACGATCTTCTCTTCTTCGAGGATGCGCAGGTTCTCCAATGCCACGGCGGCCGCGACCGGGTGGCCGGAATAGGTATAGCCGTGGTTGAATTCGGTACCGCCGATTACTTCGGCGATTTCGTCGTTCACGATGGACCCGCCGATGGGCGCATAGCCCGAGCTAAGGCCCTTTGCGATGGTCATAATATGCGGCTTGATGCCAACGGTTTGCGACCCGAACCAGTTGCCTGTCCGGCCAAATCCGCAGATGACCTCGTCGGCTATCAGCAGGATTTCGTACTTGTCGCAGATACGCTGAATTTCCGGCCAGTATGTATCGGGCGCGACGATCACGCCGCCTGCACCTTGAACCGGCTCGGCGATAAAGGCGGCGACCCGGTCTTCGCCCAACTCTTCAATCGCCTCTTCCAGCTCGCGCGCGCGGGCCAGACCGAATTCTTCGGGCGACATGTCACCGCCTTCGGCCCACCAGTTGGGTTGGTTGATGTGGTGGATATTCGGGATCGGAATGCCGCCCTGCGCGTGCATCCCGGCCATACCACCCAGCGAGGCCGAGCCCACGGATGAGCCGTGATAGGCGTTTTTGCGGCTGATGATGATGTTCTTGTCTGGCTGGCCCTTCTGGGCCCAGTAGGTGCGCACGAGGCGGATATTGGTATCGTTTGCCTCGGACCCGCCTGCTGCGAAAAAGACATGGTTCAGATCGCCCGGGGCCAGTTCGGCAATCTTGGCGGCCAAAGCAATCGCGGGGACGTGGGTCGTTTTGAAGAAGGTGTTGTAATAGGGCAGCTCGCGCATCTGGCGCGCGGCAACATCGGCCAGCTCATCACGCCCATATCCGACATTGACGCACCACAGGCCCGCCATTGCATCCAGAATTTCCTCGCCTTCGCTGTCGGTCAGATAAACACCATTGGCACGTGTGATCACGCGCGCCCCTTCCTTCCCCAGCGCACCATTGGCCGAGAAAGGGTGAATGTGATGCGCGGCATCCAGCGCCTGCAATTCGGCGGTCGGCATGTGGTTGGTGATGGTAGACATCGGAGAATCTCCTACAAGAACGCAGTTGGCGAACACAATATGATCAAATTTTTTCCTGTCAATCGAATCAAGTTAGATCAGACAGACGTCAATGCCTCCGCCATCAGGTCCATACCCTGTTCGATGTCCTGAGCGGTTGCCTTTGCAGTCATTTCTGCGTCACCGGCGCGCAAAGCGGCAATAATGTCCTTGTGCCGATCCGGAAGGCTCTGTGTGCCGAAGCGCCCGCAGACAACACGCAAAGAGGGGCCAAACCGCAACCAAAGTCTTTCAGCCAGATCACTGAGGATCGGCGCGTTTGCGTAAGAATACAGCGTTTCGTGAAAAGCTTGGTTCAAACGCAGATAGCCACCGACATCACCATCGGCGATCATGCGATCCAAATGCCTGTCCAGGCGTTCCAGGTGATCAATGTCCTGCGTTTTCAGGTTGGCGGTTGCACGTCTGGAAAGCTCTGATTCTATTGAAATTCTGGCGAAGATCATCTCTTCAATATCGTTCGAGTTCAGCAGCGGTACACTGACGCGCCGATTGCCCTGGAAAACCAACCCTCCATCCGAGATCAACCGGCGAATCGCTTCGCGGACCGGAGTCATCCCAACACCCAGCGAATCAGTCAGGCCCTGGATTGTGACGGGCTGACCTGGGACCAGTTCACCGAACAGAATCTGTGATCTGAGTGTTTGGTAAACCTGCTCATGCGCGGGTTGTTTGCCCCCTTCGGTCGACGGCGCATATGCCTTATTTTTGATCAAATCCAATTGGTTCTTCCCATTTCGACTAAGCCTGACTTGTCAGGTGACTGGCCACGTGAAACCATACGCTGGATCGAGGGAAAACGCAAAACTTGATCAAATCCAAAAAAACGGGAAAATACCCGTACACTTGCAGGGAGAAGAATATGACAATCAAAACGCTGACTATGACGGCGGTCATCGCATTGGGGACTTCGGCGGCATTTGCTGAAGAGGTGCGTGTTTACAACTGGTCCGACTACATCGACGAAGAACTGCTGAGCAAATTCGAAGCAGAAACAGGTCTGACCCTGATCTATGACGTGTTTGACAGCAACGAGGTTCTGGAAACCAAGATGCTGGCTGGTGGTTCGGGCTATGATGTGGTGGTGCCGTCAGGTACATTCCTTCAGCGCCAGATCCAGGCCGGCGCGTTTCAGCAGCTGGACCAAAGCAAGCTTTCGAACGCCGGAAACCTTTGGGATGTAATCGAAGAGCGAACCGCCGGTTATGACCCGGACAACGCGTATTCGATCAACTACATGTGGGGAACAACCGGGATCGGCGTGAATGTCGGTAAGGTCAAAGAGGTTCTGGGCGACGACGTTGCTCTGAACAGCATGGATCTGGTCTTGAAGCCCGAGAACATGGAAAAGCTGGCCACTTGCGGCGTGCATTTCCTGGATGCCCCGGCCGAGATCATTCCCATGGTGCTGCAATACCTTGGTGAAAACCCCGACAGCCACGACGCGGACGTGATTGGCAAGACCGAAGCGGTTCTGACGGCGGTCCGCCCGCATATCCAGAAATTCCACAGCTCGGAATACATCAATGCACTGGCAAACGGCGATATCTGCGTTGCTGTGGGCTGGTCGGGTGACATCCTTCAGGCACGCGACCGTGCTGCAGAAGCAGATAACGGTGTAGAGATTGAATACCACCCCTTCGCCGAAGGGTCGCTGATGTGGTTCGACCAGATGGCAATTCCTGTCGATGCTCCAAATCCCGAAGGCGCACACACGTTCCTCAACTTCATTCTGGACGCCAACAACATGGCGGCGGCATCGAACTATGTGTATTACGCCAATGGCAACAAAGCGTCTCAGGAATTTCTGGAAGAGGACGTGATCGGCGATCCGGCCATCTACCCGGATGATGCCACGATGCAGAACCTGTACATCACGACACCTTATCCGGCGAAAACACAGCGGGTCGTGACGCGTCTGTGGACCAAGGTCAAATCGGGCACCTGATCCGAATTGCACCGGCAGGGCGGCGCCGCCGCCTTGCCTCTCTTTTCAGCTATTCGAACGAGGGCCGTAGTGAATTCTGACGTCTTTGCGCCATGGGATGACCCGCAGGCGAAACCCTTGATCCAGTTCCGAAACGTGACCAAGCGTTTTGGTGAATTTACTGCCATCGACAACCTGTCTCTGGATATCTTCGAGCGAGAGTTCTTTGCCCTGCTTGGTCCGTCTGGATGTGGCAAAACGACGATGATGCGGATGCTGGCCGGGTTCGAAACACCGACCGAAGGCCAAATCCTGCTTGGAGGGAAGGATATCGACCCAATCCCGCCCAATAAGCGGGCCGTGAACATGATGTTCCAGTCCTATGCCCTTTTTCCGCATCTTAGCGTCTGGGAAAACATCGCCTTTGGCCTGCGCCGGGACAGAATGCCCAAACATGATCTGGAAGACCGGGTCGAAGAAATGCTGCGCCTGACCCGGCTTGAACAGTTCGCCCGCCGTAAACCGCATCAGATTTCGGGTGGGCAGAGGCAGCGTGTGGCGCTGGCGCGCTCGCTTGCCAAGGCACCCAAGCTTTTGCTGCTGGATGAACCGCTGGGCGCACTGGACAAGAAATTGCGCCAGGATACCCAATTCGAACTGATGGATATTCAGGAAAAAACCGGCACCACATTCGTGATCGTTACGCACGATCAGGAAGAGGCCATGACAGTCGCCAGCCGTGTGGCGGTGATGGATCAGGGTCAGCTTATGCAGGTTGCCACTCCGGACCGGATTTACGAAAATCCTGCCTCGGTTTATGTCGCTGATTTCATCGGGGACGTGAACATCATAGAAGGGCGCGCGACATCTGTCGGAGAGGATACCTATCAGGTAGACTGGGCCGAAGGGCAAGCGCCGCTGACCGCCGCGTCAGCGAAAAACTTTGAAAACGCTCAGTTGTGTCATCTGGCGATCCGCCCGGAAAAAGTGACGATCTCGGCCGAGCGTCCGGCAGATGCAGTGAATGCGGTGCAAGGCAAGGTTCATGACATCGCGTATCTGGGCAATCTGTCCACTTACCACGTTGAGTTGGCAAACGGCACAATCATCAAGGCACAGACGGCCAACACCCGCCGCATCTCGCGCCGTTCATTCACCTGGGAAGACCCGGTCTGGCTGTCCTGGACGGCCACGGCTGCGGTTCTGCTGGCCGACTGATGCGCCGCGCTGTTCTGATCGCCATACCTTATGTCTGGCTGTTGGCGCTGTTCATGGTGCCATTCTTCATCGTTCTGAAGATTTCGCTGTCGGACACCGCGCTTGCGATCCCGCCCTATACACCGACACTGGATTTTTCAGCTGGTTGGTCGGGGATCAAAGAGTTCTTCAGCCAGCTTGATCTTGAAAACTTCATCTGGCTGACCGAGGACGACCTGTACTGGAAAGCGTATCTGTCCAGCGTCAAGATCGCTTTGATCTCAACCTTCCTGACTTTGCTGGTTGGCTACCCCATCGCCTATGGCATGGCCCGTGCGCCCGAGGAATGGCGGCCAACACTGATGATGCTGGTGATCCTGCCTTTCTGGACGTCATTCCTGATCCGGGTCTATGCGTGGATGGGCATTCTGTCGAATGAAGGGTACCTTAACCAACTGCTTCTGTGGACGGGCATCATTTCGACGCCTTTGACGATCCTGAACACCTCGACTGCCGTCTATATCGGTATTGTCTACACTTATCTTCCGTTCATGATCCTGCCGATCTATTCGTCATTGGAACGCATGGATGGTTCGTTGATCGAGGCGGCCGAGGATTTGGGTTGCTCGAGGGCACAAGCCTTCTGGCTGGTCACCATTCCACTGTCCAGACCGGGCATCATCGCAGGTTGTTTTCTGGTGATGATCCCCGTGATCGGTGAGTTTGTGATCCCGTCACTACTGGGTGGGTCCGGCACGTTGATGATCGGCAAGGTTCTGTGGGAAGAGTTTTTCTCGAACCGAGACTGGCCCGTGGCAAGTGCTGTCGCGATCGTGCTGTTGCTTATTCTGGTCGTTCCCATTGTGCTGTTCCAGCGCAACCAGCAGAAACAGGCGGAGGCTGACGGATGAACAGATTAAGCTGGTTCAATACAGTTTCGCTGACGCTGGGTTTTGCGTTCCTCTATATTCCGATGATCATCCTGATCATCTTCAGCTTTAACGAAAGCAAGCTGGTCACGGTCTGGGCCGGGTTTTCGACCAAATGGTATGGCGAACTGGTTCAGAACGAGGCATTTCTGGATGCCGCGTGGGTCACGGTCCGGGTTGCGGTGTTTTCTTCGACACTGGCAACGATTCTGGGGACTGCGGCCGCTTATGTGCTGGTTCGGGGCAAGCGGTTCTTTGGCCGGACACTGTTTTCCGGCATGATCTACGCGCCACTTGTGATGCCCGAGGTGATCACCGGCCTGTCGCTGTTGTTGCTGTTTATCGGGATCGGGCTGGACCGGGGTATCCTGACAATCGTTCTGGCTCACACAACATTTTCGATGTGTTTTGTCTCGGTTGTCGTCTCGTCACGGCTTGTGACATTCGACAAATCGCTGGAAGAAGCCGCTTTGGATCTGGGTTGTTCACCCGCGCAGGCCTTTGGTCTGGTCACCCTGCCGATCATCGCGCCTGCGGTAATCTCGGGCTGGCTGCTGGCTTTCACATTGTCGCTGGATGATCTGGTTATCGCGTCGTTCACATCGGGCCCGTCGGCGACGACCCTGCCGATCAAGATCTTTTCGGCCGTGCGGCTGGGCGTCAGCCCCGAGATAAACGCGCTGTCGACGATTATGATCGCGGTCGTGACGGTTGGGGTGATCACGGCCTCACTTGTGACCAAACGCGCGATGATGCGCCAACGGCAGGACGAGCAGGCCGCTGCGCGCACCGAATGAAACGGATATTTCCCGAATACACCTATGGCGCAGGTCCTCGTGGTGGTTGCTGGTGGGACGAAACCATTGCAAACCCGAACTGGCCAGAGCTTCAGGGCGATCTGAACGTTGATGTTGCCATCGTCGGTGGCGGCTTTACAGGGGTCTCAGCGGCTTTGCATCTGGCCGAAAACGCGACCTCGGTAGCTGTGTTCGAGGCAGGCCCGCCGGGGTGGGGCGCATCAGGTCGCAATGGCGGTTTCTGCTGTCTTGGCGGATCGAAGCTTGGGCAAAAGTCTATGGTGCGCCGCTATGGCCGCGAAGCGGCGCAAGCCTATGAGACGGCTGAACAGGATGCGGTCCAGCTTGTTGCCGATCTGCTGGCGCGGCATCGGATTGACGCCGATACGCATTCCAACGGTGAGACTCAACTGGCCCATTCGCGGCATGCGATGGATGTCCTGCGCCGATACGCGGACGAGACCGGCATTCTGCACCAAGCCGCTGAATTACCAGCGCTCGGTATGGGTGGTGCATTTTTCGGTGGGTATACTCTGCCGGTTGGCTTCGGGCTCAATCCCCGGAAATACCTGTTCGGGCTGGCAAGCGCTGCGGCAGCTTCGGGAGCGAATTTCTTCCAGAACAGCCCCGTTCTGAACATTGAAAAAACGACGTCCGGCTTCAGGCTGCAAACAAGCGCGGGGCAGGTTAACGCACAGGTCGTGCTGATTTGTACCAACGGGTATTCCAGCGAAGACATCCCCGATTGGATGTCCGGACGCTATTTGCCTGCGCAATCGACGGTTATGGTAACACGCCCACTTAGCCAGGCAGAACTATTGGCGCAGGGCTGGAACTCGGACCAGATATGTTACGACACGCGCAATCTTCTGCACTATTTTCGCCTGATGCCGGATGGGCGCTTTTTGTTCGGAATGAGAGGCGGCTTGTTGTCGTCGCCCCGGTCCGAGGCCGCGATCCGGGCAAAGGTTCAACAGGATTTCAAACGCATGTTCCCGGCCTGGGCAGCGGTTGAGGCGACTCATATCTGGTCGGGGATGGTGTGCCTTTCGCGAAGCCTGATGCCTTATGTCGGTGCCGTGCCCAAGCAGCCAGGCATGTTTGCCGGATTTGCGTATCATGGCAACGGCGTCGCTATGGGGACTTACAGCGGGCGCGCATTGGCGCGGCTGGCATTGGGCAAAGAGGCCCACTTGCCAGCCCCGATGAGGCAAACTCCTGAACGGTTTCCGATGGGCCGCTGGCGTCGCGCATTGATGCCACCGGCATACGCCCTCTTTGCGCTTTCCGACCTCAGGTAAACTCAATCGGTTTCAGGATTTCGATTTCCAGTTTCAACCCTTCGGAATAGTCGGGTGCACCGTTTTCTGCGCGCCACAGGCAATAAGCGGCCATGCGCCAAGCATACCATGGCTTGAGCCGTTGATAACGGGCAACAATCTCGGGTCTGCGATAGGCGGACAGAAACTGAACTTCTTCCGCGTCCGACAATGGTGAGCCCCGGTACAACCTTTGCATTGCCGGGGACAGAAACAGCGCAAGGTCTTCGCACGGGTCGCCAAAGGCCGGGCATTGCCAGTCGATCAAGGTCAGGCCGCGGGACGCGACCAGAATATTTCCAGCGACCGGATCGCCATGGATCAGGCAAGTCTTGGTCGTGGGGGGGACGGATATCGAAGGTTGCAGTTTTGCCAGTTCGTTTCGGGTTTCTGACCTGCACCCTTGCAGAATTCTGTGCCCATGGGCCATCAGGTCCGCGCTGCCGTTACACCCGGCGGGCGCTGGAATGGTGTTGGGCAGCGAGTGCAACCTGCGCAGCAGTTCACCAACCTTGTCCGACCCATTCCGCCAAGGTGTTCCGGGTGCGTGGTCGTAAAACACCCAATGCGCGTTCCTGTGCTGTCCTGCGGCGCGAAGCCTTGGTACAAATCCGGTCGGACCAAGCGCCTTGAGGCAGAGGGCTTCCAGCTTTGCATCATTTCGAAACAGGGGGTTGCGTAAGGTCGGGCTGTAGAGCTTCAGTACTTTGTCGCCGTTGTCCCCCAGCACTTTCCACACCCTGTTGGTCCGACCACCATACAGGATTTCGAACTGCGCGTACATGTTGACCAACCCCATAGTGCTGAGGTGTTCAACCAGATCATGAGGGGGGGCAGGCAGGTCGGGCAGAGGTCTTTTCACTTCTTCTGGCGAGTCGAGTTGCCAACCTTTGGCCCGTACTGCCTGACAGATCAAGCGCCCGTTCGGACCGCAGTGACCAGATCTGCGGAAATCACTTGACCACCTTGCAGGGTCAGCAGAACAGCATCCTCTCCCACCTGCGCTTCGACAACGCGGTTATAGGCAGCGACCGGTTTCTCGGAAATCAGCCGGTCATTTTTGTAGCTTTCCAGCGTCGCGGTGTAGTTGCCAGCGGCCATCGGATCGCCTGAGGAACTCACACCTGCCCAAGCAAACTCCGTCGCTGTTGTGGGAACAGAAACCGTGTCGACGACTGCGCCTTCATGATCACGGATCACCAGTCTGGTTGCGTCCGCGTCAGAATCCGCGTTCGAGAACAGGGTCACTGGCTGGCCGTTGAAATGGAAACCCGAGGCAGATCGGACGTCCATTCCGACCCAGCTTGCAAGGTCGTTCAGATTGACACTGCCAAGCGTGCTGGTCAGGGCGGAAAGCAGGTCATTGGTTTGAACCTGTTGTTCAACCATCGAAAACTGCGCAAGTTGCGATGCGTATTCGGTTGAATCCATCGGCTCCAGCGGGTCCTGATTTTGGGCCTGCGCGGTCAGCATCAGCAGAAACGTTTCGAAATCCGAAGTGATCGCAGAACTCCGGGACGGACCGGCAGTATGCTGAGAGGTGGCAGCCTGTGTGGCGGTGATGGGTGTGATCATTTTCAATATCTCATATCGATGCCCCTGACCGGAGCAGGAGTTTGTGGAAGCGGCGTGGCTTGCGCGAGGTGTACGTTCTGAACCGGTTCGGATTCCGGTGCGGCCTGAGCGTCGAATTCATCTGTCCACTGATCCCGAGCACCTGAATCCGACGGAGTCCCCAGATCGATGTTCAGGTTCCCATAGCCCAGTTTCTGAAACTCCTCCGTAAGAACGGACAGGTGGCGGCGCAAAAGTTCCATCGTGTCCGGGCGTTCGGTGGCGATTGTCATCTGGAGCCCGTCATCCCGACCGTTCAGCACAATGGATACGCGCCCCAATTCTTCGGGGCTTAGCGAGATTTCCATGATGCCGGTTCCCGGTCGGGTCTGGATCGTTGCCGCCAATTGCCCGGCTATGGCACGGGCAATTTCAGCACGGGCGAACGGAGAGGGCATCGCCGAGTGTTGTGCCACCTCGCGGGGGGCTTGCTGAACGGGTTCGTCTAAGGCGATGGGCACAGAGTCAACCTCTTGAACCGGTGCCGCCTGTTCCGCTTCGATTGAGTTGAGGATCAGTTGAAGCTGTGCAACGGGTGTCGCGCGGTTTGGACTTGTCGGATTGGGCGTGGCAGCGACTTCCGCTGTCTCGGGCACCGTCTTTGCGCCTTCAAGGAGGGGTTCGGCTGTCAACCCGGCTGTCTGGTCCTTTGATCGGGTTGGCTGGCTCAGCACAGGCAAAGCCTCTGAGGGTTTTTGGGCTGGCGTGACCTGGGTCGAAGCGGTGTGAACCTGCTCTTCGATTGGTTGCCCGGGCACAAAGGGTTGAATGTCGGTCTGACGGGGCAAACCCGTTGACGCAACGGTTTGTTCCGGTTCTGTCGTACCCGTTGCGGGGATATCCGCTGCAGCAGGAACAAACGGCGCGGGATGCGTTGTATCTGCCCCAGGCGTTTCGGATGTCCCGGCCATTTCGGTCTGCGATGAAATGTTGTTTGCCAGCTCTGGTGCCCGAGGTGAAATCGCCTCGACAGATGCCTCAGCCGTGTTTGACAGAACGGCCTCAACCTCAATCTCGGCAGTTTCGTCGGTGGTTTCGATAGAAGTGGCCAAAGCCGTGGTGCCGGGGAGAGGATGTGTTTGGTTTCCCTGTTCAAGGATATCCTCGAAACTGTCCGACCCGGCAGTACGACCCGGTTCTTTGGCGGGCGAATTGGGTTTCGCAGTTGCTGTTGGCGCTGCGGCCGCCAGCGTTAGTGGGTTGGGCATTTTGCTCTGGCTCCGTGTGATTGATCAGAACTCTGCCCGCAGGAAGTTACGTTTATTTTAACCGCTTTCACCTTTGATCGAGAAAGTTCGAAGCATTTTCGGAGAAAACCATGCACGTCTCAGCAATTTCCCAGGTGGCTCAAACGCCATTGGCCCAGACACGACTGAAAGACGCGGCCATAGAGTTGGAGGCCGCATTCCTCAGCGAAATGATGAAGTCGGCCGGATTGGGCAAAACGCGCCAGTCTTTTGGAGGAGGAGCCGGTGAAGACCAGTTCTCTTCGTTTCTTGTTCAGCATCAGGCACGCGAACTGGCCCGGGCTGGAGGGGTGGGTTTGTCAGAAATTCTGCTGAAATCACTGATGGAGAAAACCGATGACATCTGAAGTCGACATGGCACTGATCAAATCTCTGGAAGAAGTTCTGGATCTGGAGCGTGCGGCGCTTGTCCAGGGCGATCTGGATCGCCTGACGCATATGGTGCCGGAAAAAGAAAAACTGATCGGCGCGATCAACGACCTTCAGGTGATTGACAGCGATGCATTGGTTCGAGTGCAGCAGAAAGTCGAACGCAATCAGGCATTGCTGAACAGTGCCGCCGACGGGATTCGGGCCGTCGCCAGCCGCATGGCTGAACTGCGACGGGTTCGGCAGGAATTCAGCACGTACGGCGCGGATGGGCAACGAAGTGAGTTTTCCGTTCGAAATACGGCAAAGCTGGAAAAACGCGCATAGGCTTGGGTTTGATTCAAATCTGAAACACCTGGTTCGGGCGTTTTAGCACTCCGTTAGGGGATCGGGCTCAAAAGTGATGCTGCACCTGGAAACATCAGGTGGCGCGAACAGCCACGCGGCGCGTCGCACAAGTCAGAAAGACACCAATGCCCGCAGATATTGTGGGGTGAACATGGGCGAAAATCGCCCGAAGGCAAAAGGATAAAAGCTATGTCCAGCATTCTGACAAACAATGGCGCGATGGTTGCGCTGCAAACTCTCAAGTCGGTCAACAAGAACCTGGCGATGACCCAGAACGCGATTTCGACCGGTAAGGACGTCGCGACTGCCAAGGATAACTCGGCGGTTTGGGCGATCTCGAAGGTGATGGAATCCGACGTCAAGGGCTTCAACGCGATCAAAGACAGCCTCGCGCTGGGCGAATCGACTGTTGCGGTTGCGCGAAATGCGTCTGAAACAGTCACCGACCTCTTGACCCAGATGAAAAGCAAGATTGTCGCGGCGCAGGAAGACAACGTTGATCGCGGTAAGATCAATGACGATGTGACCGCACTGAAGGATCAGATCGCATCGGTTGTCAGCGCGGCCCAGTTCAACGGTCTGAACCTTGTTGACGGCTCGACCGGCTCTGCATCGATCCTCGCATCGCTGGATCGGGACAACACCGGGGCGGTGACTGCGTCGTCAATCTCGGTCTCGGGGCAGAACCTGTCGACCGGTGGATATGTCACCAAACAGGTTTTCGACGGCTCTACCGGCGCATCGACCGGCAATGACCGTGTGGGGGCAACCATTGACAATGGTGCAACGGCCGCGACGGCGTTGGTGACCGATGAATCCAGCGGTGCTTTCGCGGCCGGAGACAAGGTTGTCGTCGCCATTAACGATCAGGTTGTGTCCTATACCGTTTCTGCGGAAGATGCTGCCGCGACAACGACCGGTGACCTTGTTGCTGTCGGATTGAAATCGAAGATCGAAGAGCTGGGAATTACCGGTCTGACTGTCGATTACGACTCCGGCACTGCGGGTACGTTGTCGGTTACAAACGGCACAGGATCTGACATCTCGTTCTCGGCTCAGTTCGTGAATGCGGGTGCCGGTGGTTTGGGCGCGCTGGCAGGTATTGATGTGTCGACAGGTGCGGGGGCAACCGCTGCGTTGGCGGCTGTCGAATCGCTTATCGATACTTCGATTGATGCCTCGGCCGCCTTTGGCTCGGCGCAGGGTCGTATCGAGACCCAGAAAGAGTTCATTTCGAATCTCTCTAACTCGTTCAAATCCGGTATCGGTGCGCTGGTCGACGCTGACATGGAAGAAACCTCGGCGCGTTTGCAGGCCCTTCAGGTGCAGCAGCAGCTGGCAACACAGTCGCTTTCGATCGCCAACCAGGCGCCGCAGTCGATCCTGTCGCTGTTCCGCTAATACGCAACGCGGTCCGGGGCGCGGTTTTCGCGCCCCGGTCGTGACTATCTGACGACGGCTTTTTGGAAGGATTTCAAGTGACCCCGCAAACCCTCGCTCAATACACCTATGCGCAAGCCGCCGCGCCGACGCGAACGCCCCGTGACACTGAATATGAGGCAATTTCCAGAATTACTCGGCGTCTCAAGGCGGCCACGGCGCGCAAGGCAACGGATTTCTCGGCGTTTGTTCAGGCCGTGCACGAGAACCGCCGGTTATGGGGGGTGCTGGCGACAGGTGTCGCGGATTCGGCAAACGCTTTGCCGAACGATATTCGCGCCAGGATTTTCTACCTTGCCGAGTTTACGGAACTGCACAGCAGCCGCATTTTGGCGGACGGCGCGTCCATCGAACCATTGCTTGAAATAAACACGGCGATTTTGCGCGGATTGCGCCAGATGAGGGCAACCTGATGAGCGGGCTGGTTTTGAAACTCGCCCCGAAGGAAAGGGTGCTGATCAATGGTGTTGTGATTGAAAACGGCGACCGACGTGGCCGGTTTTCGATCATGACGCCACAGGCCAATGTCCTGCGGTTGCGCGATGCGATACATCCGGATGAAGTAAATACTCCGGTGCGCCGTGTCTGCTATGCCACGCAACTTGTTCTGTCCGGAGACATGGATCCGGCTCGGGCGCGTCAACACCTGTTGCGCAGCGTAGAAGAGCTGAGCCAAGTTTTTACGGATACAGATAGCCGTCGTGTATTGTCCGAGGCGACAGACGCGCTGGTGGCCGAGCAATACTATAAATGCCTCAAGTCACTTCGCTCGCTTCTCCCGCGCGAAGATCGGTTGATGGCCTATCAGCAATGAGCTTTCAACCTGTCATTCCGACTGGCGGGATCGTCGGCTGGCGGTTTCTGCAACGTACTTACCAAGGACAGTTTCAAAGTTTCTCGTCTTCGGCAGTGAATGAGAGGGAGACAAAGTATTTCCTGGACAACATTGGGAAAGTGAAGACCGCCGAACAGTTGGTTTCTGACCGCAGATTGTTGCAGGTCGCTTTGGGTGCCTTTGGGTTGGAAGGGGATGTGGATAACCGGTTCTTTATCCGGAAAATCCTGGAGGATGGAACACAGGCGGATGACGCTTTGTCCAATCGTTTGGCGGATAAACGTTACCGGGAGTTTTCGGATGCTTTCGGGTTTGGTCCGGGAGCTGTTCGAAAAACGGTGCTGGTCACAAATATGGAAGAGATAGCTCAGGCCAGCCTTTCAGCGCGGTTTGAGATCGCGGTCGGACAGTCAGATGAGACGATGCGCATTTCGCTTTATGCCCAGCGCGAGCTGTCTGATCTGGCGAAAAGCGGAAGCAGTACAGATACGAAATGGTTCGATCTTATGGGATTGCCACCGCTGCGCAAAATGATGGAAACGGCGCTTGGGCTACCACCGTCATTCGCCCAACTGGATATCGACAAGCAATTGGTCGAGTTCAAAAGCCGGTTATTCCGTCTGACTGGATCGGATGATCTGGCACAGTTTTCCGACCAGAAGGCGGTTGAGAAACTCACCGACACCTATCTGGCCAGAAGTCAAATCGCGGGTCTTCAAAGTACGATCTCGTCAGCGCAGACCGCTTTGATCTTGCTTGGGGCTGTGTAATCAGAAGACGCGGGCAAAAGCCCTGGTCGCAATCTAGTACCCGACATCTCTCGTTTGACCTGCACAAACCAAAAGTTAACCGTTCAAAATCTCGTCGGCTGTGGTTTGCAATGCGTAGCATATAACGGGTCGAGTCACGTTGTGCAGGTTGACCGCGCCCAATGGTAAGGCGTTGGAACAGGCAGGCTCAATATCTTCGGACACGACTATGCGATGGCCTTCGGTTTTCCCATATTCGCCCAACCGCGCTGCTATGTTGGCCGCTTGTCCAATAACCGTAAAATCAAGTCGTTCACGAGAGCCCACATTGCCATAGGTGACGCGCCCATAAGCCACGCCAATAGAACAGTCGCAATGTATGCCGGTACCTGCTTTACGCAACTCTCCCAACGTTTCGACGATTTTGATTGCCGAGCGCTGGGCGTTGGCACGGGCCGCGCTGGCGTTTTCATCAGCTGCCGGAAATACCGCCAGAACAGCGTCACCAATGAATTTCAAAACTTCGCCTTCGTTTTCGTGAACGATACCCGAGACGGTTTCAAAAAACTCGTTCAAAACACTGATATATGTGCCCCGCCCCAGTTTCTCTTCGAGGCTTGTCGAGTTGCGGAGGTCACAGAACATGATTGCAGCGTCGATTTCATCCCCGTCACCGCGCCGGATCTCACCCCCCAACACGCGTGCGCCAGAGCGTTTTCCAACATATGTTTCCAGCAAAACCTGTGCATTCTCGCGTTGCATGAACACTTCGTAAAAGCGTGCGATTACCGAAGAGCATTCGAATACAAGGCCCAGATTCTCGGTGGTGAACCCGTTGGGATGGTCACAGGTCAGGGTCAGAACGTTGGTCCGACCGTCAGAGAAGGGCAACGGCATCGCGACATAGTCGGTGGCACCCTTTGCCCGCAACTCCTCCATGATTGGGAAGCTGTAATGCGGGTTATCGTCGTTCAGTCTTTGCCGTACGCCGCCCAACCCGTTCGAGACATGGCGCAACGGGCTGTTGATGAAAGCCGGGTGATCATAGATTTCGTAGGTCGGGGCGCGGGTCAGAATCTCGTCCTGATCCTTTTCCCAGATATAGTGTTTGCCCGCGATCAGGGGGTGCAAGGACCATGCCAGAATGCTCAGCCGCTGGATGGCGATGCCGTGCTCCAGCATCTTCTCGGCCAATGCCTGGGTAAAGCTTTCGGGCGTGGTCGCGGCGGAAGCACCGCGCATCAGCCAGTCGATCAGTGGTCCGCTGATATTGCCGTCGTCAGGCTCGCGCAGGCGATTGTTGCCCAGGTCAATCCGGGTGTAGGCGCCGGACACAAACCCGATACAGCCCCGGATGTCCGCGCTTTCCGGCAGGGCTTGTTCATAAGCCCAGACGGAATTGGTCAGGGGCCCCGCGGCCAGTTGGATGTCGTGGTAAGTGGCGGTGCCTTTGAACGGGCAGAATGTTTGCAGGTCTGTTTCTTCGCTCAGATCCACACATACATCTGCGCGGGGAACGTAAATCGTTGGCGGCAAACGCGTTTCATACATCACCTTTGCGTTTGTGCTTTCAGCCAGAAGAATGTCGTTCCGGTAAATGGCAATCCTGCCTTCCAGCGGCTCAACTGAGATTCCATATCCATTCATCTGTGGCGCGGCGTGGACGTTCATAAGCGACCTCCTCTGCCTGGGGTTTGTTTAGAATGGGGCTTTCCACCTGACATTCCAAGAGGCTGCAACGGGAATTTACCGGGCGCGAGCGACGCGCCAAAACGTCAGACCATTTGAATGACGTCCTTCTCGATCGACAGCATATACCCCTTCTTGGCAATATTCTTGACCAGCAGTTCGCTGACCATCTGGTTGCCAAGCGCGTCGCGCAACCGTTTGATCCGTGTTGCGCCAGCGGCTTCGTCACAATCGGCGGCATCGCGACCGGAAATCATGGCCTCGATCTGAGCGCCGGACAAAACCTCGTCATCCAACCGGGATTCCGCCAGAATCGACAGGGTTTCCATGGCGGCAGGTGTCAGCTTGAAATCCATGTTGTTAAGGTAGACAGTGTTTTCTTCGCGACTGATCAGCAGCGACGTTACCTGAATGCCGGTACGTTCGATCTGTGCCATGCGCCGGTTCAACAAGACCAGCATCACCAGAAAGACCAGTGCCGAGATCATCATCGCACTGGCAAAAACCAGCAGCACATAAATCACCATCCGATAACTGGACAGGGTGTCGGCAAAGGCGGTGCCAGACTGGGCCAGAATTTCAAGCAGGCGAATCTCGGTCTGTGACGTCAGATCGGCCTCGACAAACAGCCGCTCGACACGAGCGTTGAACGCATTTGCGTCCGGCAAGGTCCAGAACAGGAAAACGGCAGCGGTGATCAGAATGACGACAATGGCCGCGATGCCCAGCACAACCAGCCGGACACCCGACCGGCGTGCTTCAGAAACGGAGATAGAATTGTCCGGCATTGCCTTTCCTCTGATCCAACCCTTCCGGCCCGAAAACGGACTGCACTTCAAGCAAGGTCCAACCTGATGCGTTCAGGCGCTGGGCGATTTCTGCCCGGGCCTGCCCCTTGTCGCAGTTTGTGACCTGCATGACGCCGTAATGCAAACGCAGCGGGTTGTCCTTCTTGGCTTTGTAGTCCGCGTAACAATCTGCCGCGGTCGCAGCAGAACCAAGCGATAACAGGGCCGCAAAGGTCAGAGAAGAGAGGATCTGTTTCATAGGCCGCATCCTGCGCATGAGTTGTCGCGATATTCAATAACCCAAGGGGTTTGCGGCACCTGATATCCGATAACACCGGGCCGTTATTGCTTGTCTGGGGCAGGTGCCCCCACTTTCAGGGCAATCAGCACGCGGTCCGTCATGCGGTCGCACGAACATCCGAAAGGACAGGCATCATGCATAAGAAATTCATCGCTTTAATCATTGCGGCCGCAGTTGCGATTACCGGTGTGTCAGCTTCTCAGGCGAAGGCGGCCGACGCAAAGGACATTCTTGGGGGGCTGGCGGCCATCGCGATCATCGGTGCCGGCGTTCATTACTATAACAAAGAAAAGAAAAAGGATCGGGCGACGCGCCACCAGACCTATACCCATACACCACATGTGGCGCAGCCGGTGCGCCCGTTGCCGCCGCATGTGGCGCGTTACGACCTGCCCCAGCGCTGCCTGCGCACCTATGATGGGTATTCGCAGGACCATCCGCTGCTTGGGCCGAAATGCCTCGAGAAACATTACAAACATGCCAATAGCCTGCCGCAAGAGTGCAAGGTCGGTTTCTGGAACGGCAAAAAGGTCAGGCAGGCCTATGAACCTGCATGCCTGCGCCAGAAGGGATACCGCGTCGTTTATCAGTAGTTCGGGTTGAGCAGGAACGGTGCCAAAGAAGTGCCGTGAGTGAGAGGGTGGTGTGGGCCGCCCTCTCTTTTCTTCTTGCGGTGCTGCGCGAAACGCGGTTTTCCAAGGGCATGACAATGCCAAACTTCGAACTTGAGCAGGCGCTGCTGGACATGGGCCACATCCGTATCGCCGGTGTGGATGAGGTCGGGCGCGGCCCATTGGCCGGGCCGGTTGTAGCCGCCGCCGTGATTCTGAACCCGCAGCACATTCCTGACGGGTTGAATGACTCAAAAAAGCTGACCGCAAAACGCCGGGCCGCGTTGGACGCTGAGATTCGGGACGCTTCTGAGTTTGCGGTGGCCGAAGCCTCTGTCGCCGAAATTGATGAGGTCAATATCCTGAGGGCGTCGCACTTGGCGATGATGCGCGCGGTGGAGGCGTTGACCCCGGCACCTGATTTCCTGTTGATCGACGGCAACCTGATTCCGCAGGGTCTGAGATTTCCGTCACAGGCCGTTGTGAAGGGCGATGCACGATCGGTGTCGATCGCGGCTGCTTCGATCTTGGCGAAAAACTGGCGCGATCAGGTGATGGTGGATTTAGCGCAACAGCACCCGGGTTATGGGTGGGAAACCAACGCAGGCTATCCGTCAAAACAACACAAGGAAGCGCTGCGAAATCTTGGCGTGACCCCACACCATAGGCGTTCATTCAAACCGGTGCACAACATCTTGTATCAAGAGTAAATCGTAAGCTGCTGATTCAAAAAAGAATTTGACGGCGAATCGACTTTGACTCATCCTTGTCTCAACCAAATGAGCGCAAAAGCGCCGTGGACACTTGAGGCAGTGATATGACAACAACCACCAAAAAGGGCGCAAGAGCGCTCCCTTTAAACACGATTCTATCCGGGGACTGCATCGATGTGATGAACAGTCTGCCCGAGGCGTCAGTGGATCTGATTTTTGCGGACCCGCCGTATAACCTGCAATTGAAAGGTCAGTTGCATCGTCCGGATAATTCGCAGGTCGATGCGGTGGATGATCACTGGGATCAGTTCGCAAGCTTCGGGGCGTATGACCAGTTTACGCGCGAATGGCTGAAGGCGGCGCATCGTCTGCTGAAACCCAATGGCGCGATCTGGGTGATCGGGTCTTATCACAACATTTTCCGCGTGGGGTCAGCGCTGCAGGATGCCGGATACTGGATCCTGAACGACGTTGTTTGGCGTAAGTCGAACCCGATGCCGAATTTCCGCGGCAAACGGTTCACCAATGCGCATGAGACGATGATCTGGGCGTCCAAGCGCGAAGGCGCGAAATACACCTTCAACTATGAGGCGCTGAAAGCCCTGAACGAGGGTGTGCAAATGCGCAGCGACTGGGTGCTGCCGATCTGCACCGGGCATGAGCGGCTCAAGGATGAAAACGGCGACAAGGCGCATCCGACGCAAAAACCGGAATCGCTGTTGCACCGCGTGCTGGTCGGCTCGACCAACCCTGGCGATGTGGTGCTGGATCCGTTCTTTGGCACCGGCACCACCGGGGCCGTCGCCAAGATGCTGGGGCGCGAGTTCATTGGTATCGAGCGAGAGGAAAGCTATCGCAAGGTGGCTGAAAAACGCATCGCCAAGGTCCGCAAGTTTGATCGCGAAGCTCTGGAAGTCAGTGCCAGCAAACGTGCCGAGCCACGCGTGCCATTCGGCCAGCTGGTCGAACGCGGGATGTTGCGCCCGGGTGAAGAGCTTTATTCCATGAACCAGCGCCACAAGGCAAAGGTGCGTGCGGATGGAACGCTGGTGGGTGACAATGTCAAAGGGTCAATCCATCAGGTCGGCGCGCATCTGGAAAACGCCCCGTCCTGCAACGGCTGGACATACTGGTGCTTCAAGCGGGACGGCAAGACCGTACCGATTGACATCTTGCGGCAACAGATCCGCGCAGAGATGCACAACTGAATTCACGAACACCGCCGGTGCCTGTGGCCTGACACATGGCACTATGCCTTGCCCCGCCGATCAACCGGCGGGGTCTTTTGTTTTGCCTTCAACAGTGATTGCATAAGGCTGCCAAGCCTCCGCAAGAAAGACCACGGCCATGACCGAGACGACCGCACAGCCCCGCCGAAGCCTGTTTTTCACCCAGCCCGATGCGTTTGATCTGGACAACAAATATACCGAGGCTGCGTTGGAACGGCACAAGCGCGAGGGTCTGGAACTGGCTGTGCGTGCGCGATGGGTGGCGATGGCGCTGACTGCGGTGCTGCTCATTTTTCTGAACCCGCAATGGGAGGTGCTTTGGTATCACTTCATTCTGCTGCTGATCTGCGCCAACGGATGGTTGATCCGCAGAGCAGGTCGTGTCGGGCAATCGCGGGGCGAGTTGTTTTTGATTTTCGTCGACCTGCTGATCATGACGCTCGGGATGATCGTACCCAATCCCTTCAGCGATGATGTCAGGCCATTGGCCATGCAATACCGGTTCGACAACTTTCAGTACTTCTTCATCATTCTGGCGGCAGGCACATTGGCCTATTCCTGGCGGACCGTGATCGCCATTGGAACCTGGACGGCGATGATGTGGACGATCGGGTGGATCGTTGCCTGGTGGGTCGCAACGCCTATTCCGGGGCTCAGCGAAAAAGTTACAGCCGCCTTGCAAGGCTACCCGGATGTTGCCGAGCTTCTGGATCCGAACAGTTTCATGGCGCCTCAGCGCATCCAGCAGGTGATCGTGTTTATGATGGTGGCCGTGACTTTGGGCCTTTCGATGCAGCGGCTGAACCGGCTATTGATGAGCAATGCAGGGCTGGAACGGGAACGGGCCAACCTGTCACGCTATTTTTCGCCCAACGTGGTAGAGGAGCTGAGCCAGAATGACGAGCCGCTGAAACAGGTCCGAAAAGAGAATGTGGCCGTTCTGTTCATCGACATCGTCGGGTTTACAAAATACGCCGCCGGGCGCGACGCCTATGACGTAATCGAAGTGCTGCGGGGCTTTCACGCCCGCATGGAAACCGAAGTTTTTCGCCACCACGGAACCCTGGACAAGTATCTGGGGGATGGTCTGATGGCGACCTTTGGCACCCCGGTGCCCACGCCGTTGGATGCAAGCAATGCGCTGGGATGTGCACGCGCGATGGTCAGCGTGATCGACCGATGGAATCTGGACCGTCGCCGGGCGGGAGAGCCTGAAATCCGCGTCGGGATCGGGGTGCACTATGGCTCGGTCGTGCTGGGCGACATTGGCGCGAACCGGCTTGAATTTGCTGTCATCGGGAATGCGGTCAATGTCGCGGCCAAGCTCGAGGCGCTGACGCGTGATTTGCAGGCGCGTATCGTGGTCAGCGATGCCGTGCGCGCGCGGATTGCAGAGGAGAACCAGTCTGCGTCTGTCGCCATGAATGGCTTTACAGAGCTTACCGATCAATCCGTGCGCGGTGTAGATACACCGATGGATATCTGGGTGATGAAAGGCTGAAGACGGTATGTCCTACCGTAACAGCACCCAAAGCGCCGAACCTGATGGGCCGGGCGGCGCATTGGTTACGCATCAGGTACCGGGTTCAGGGCCTTGTTATAGGCGTGCCAATCGGTGATCTCGGGGTAGTACTGGCGCCGCCATTCCCGGACCCGTGGGTTCATGACCCGCCGCCACAGCGGTGGGATCATCGCAGCCACAGTCATGACGGGATAGCCATAGGGCAGTTGCGGTGCCGTTTCGGGCGTGTGGTGTTGAAGCAGCGGGAACCGGCGGTTTGGTTTGTAGTGGTGATCCGAATGGCGTTGCAGATTGATCAACAACCAGTTTGAAGCTTTCTGCGAGGCATTCCAGGAATGTCTGGGTAGGACGTGCTCATACCGCCCGTCCCCCAGATGTTTCCGGGTCAGGCCGTAATGTTCCACGTAGTTGACCAGTTCCAGCTGCCAGATCGCGACCCCGGCCTGCAACAGAAACAGGGCCAGACCGGACCATCCTCCGATCAGCGCCGCCAGTGCCAGCATCCCCCCTTGCAACGCCCAGTACCGCCAGAACGGGTTGGAGCGGTCGGTCCAGGGGCGGTCCTTGCGGGCCAGTTTTCCGCGTTCGGCGTTGAAGGCCGAGACCAGACTTTGCCGCAACACCCTAGGGTAAAAGCGGTGAAACCCTTCGTTGTATCGCGCCGTCACCGGATCGCGTGGCGTTCCCACATGACGGTGATGGACCAGCAGATGCTCGGACCGGAAATGAGAATACAGCACCATGGCAAGAAGGATATCGCCAAGCCAGCGTTCCCAACGGCTTTTCTGATGCATCAGCTCGTGGCTGTAGTTGATACCGACCGTACCCGAGATAACACCCATACCAAAGAACAGGCCGATTTTCTCAGGCGTCGAAAGCTGACTGCCGTGGCTCGCGTACCAGATCAGGCCAAACAGGGTAAGGAACTGAAGGGGTGCCCAAAGCTTGGTCAGCAGGATGTACCGTTGTAGAGCATCGTCCGGCGTCTCGGGGTCCGCATTTTCCACGTTGAGCCCGGTGATCCGGTCCAGCACGGCAAAGACCCACCAGGTCGAGATCGGGATCAGCAGAACCCACCATCCGCCCGCGAAAGCAGTGAACCAGATCAGTGGGATCAACAGCAGGGACACCCAGAAGGGTGATGCCGATTGCCAGCGTGCCAACGAGACTGTTGCGCTCATCTCTGGTGCTCCTACTAGATGGGGACAGCCTAGCCGCGAGGCCAGGGAATGCACAGCGGTCTTATTGTCCTTTCCACAGATCATAGGCTTTGCGCATCACCGTGGGCAGGTCGCTGGGTTTGAAGCTGTGCTTTCCCACTGCGATCAGATGATCGGGAACATACTGACCGGTGGTTTCTGCGGTCCAGATTCTTAAAATCAGATGAAAATGCGTAAAAGTGTGGCGCACCTCGCCCGGCACCATCTTCCAATCTGCCGCAAGCGGGGGGTGCTCGCCCGGATCGTCAGCCCACTCCGATCCGGGCCAGCCCAGCATTCCGCCCAGCAAACCTTTGTCCGGTCGGCGCTCCAGCAGCAAGGCCCCATCTGGCATGCGCGCGATGTAAACGTGACCGTGACGGGTGGGTTTGGGCTTTTTCGGTGTTTTTCGGGGAAGATCAGCCTGTGTTCCCGCAAGCCGCGCTTGGCATGGATCGCGCAGCGGGCAAATGCCACATGCCGGGGATTTCGGTGTGCAGATCGTGGCCCCCAGATCCATGACTGCCTGTGCGTAGTCACCGGGCCGAGAAGAGGGTGTCAGCGCTGAAGCTTTTTCCTTCAGCAGGGGTTTCGAGCCGGGCAGCGGCGCATCAATGTCGTAAAATCGGGCCATGACGCGTTCGACATTGCCATCCAGAACCGTTTCAGGCTGATCAAAGGCGATGGCCGAGATTGCCGCAGCTGTATAAGGGCCGATTCCGGGTAATTTCAGCAGCGCATCATAAGTTTCGGGGAACTGACCATTGTGATCCCGCGTCACAACGCGGGCGCACTTCAAGAGGTTGCGCGCACGTGCGTAATACCCAAGGCCGGCCCATTCCCCCATGACCTGCTCATCCGGTGCGGCGGCCAGCGCCTGAACCGTAGGCCAACGTGTCACGAAGCGCAAAAAGTAATCCCGCACCGCTGCTACAGTCGTCTGTTGCAACATCACTTCGGATAACCAGACCCTGTAAGGGTCAGGGCGCACCCCGGCGGCGCGCTCTGCCGGTCCTGTGCGCCATGGCATGGCGCGAGCGTTGTGGTCATACCACTCCAGAAGCGCAGCGCTGACGGTGAATTCAAAGGAATCACGCAAGTTTTATTCGTCTCCCTGTCAGGTTTCGCTGGCACCCGGTGTTCTGCCTATTACAATAGCGGCGCAGGAGTTGGAAACCAGATGCAACGCAGACGTTCGTCAACCCGCGGGTTCAAGCGCACCGCGTCTTTGCTGAATGACCAGATCAGGCGCGCCGGGGAAAGCCGGGGCTTTGCTGTGTCACGTCTGTTGACCCATTGGGCCGAGATCGTGGGTCAGGATACCGCCGCTATCGCGCGCCCAGTCAGTGTCGGCTATGGCAAAGGCGGTTTTGGCGCGACCCTGACCGTTCTGACCACAGGCCCGCAGGCCCCGATGCTGGAAATGCAGAAGGAACAGCTGCGTGGTAAAGTGAACGCGGTTTACGGTTACAATGCCATTAGCCGTGTCCGCATTACTCAGACCGCTCCGACCGGATTTGCCGAGGGGCAGGCCAGTTTCGACCATAAACCGAAGCAAGCAAAACCCGAGATTGCACCTGAAATTGCAGCCGAGGCAGACAAAGTGTCACGCAGTGTAAATGATGAAGATTTGCGCGCGGCCCTTGAACGTCTTGGGCGCAACGTTTTATCCAAACAGAAACGCTGAGAAAGGGCTGAGAATGAGCCGTATTGCAACCGTAATCTGTGCGGCCGTCGCCGTGGCCGCAGGCGGCTATTGGGTGTCGCTGTCAAATTCCAACACAAGTTTTCCGCTGGTCAGCGCCGCCGAGGCGCAAGAGGCGGACCTGGATACATCCACCATCATTGACATGGTTCAGGGCGCCGAGGGCGCGCCTGTCGAAATCATCGAATACGCATCCTACACCTGCCCGCATTGCGCGAATTTCCACAAGAGCGCGTATAAACAGCTCAAGAAGGATTTCATTGATACTGGTAAGGTCAAGTTCACCTATCGTGAGGTCTATTTTGATCGCTATGGTCTGTGGGCGTCAATGGTGGCCCGCTGCGCCGGTCCCGAGAAATTCTTTGGCATCACTGATCTGATTTACGAAGGTCAGGCAGAATGGACGCGCGCAGGAGGCCCGGCCGAGATCGTCGATGAACTGCGCAAGATCGGTCGTCTGGCAGGTATCGATGGCGACCAGCTTGAGGCCTGTTTGCAGGATGGCACCAAAGCGCGGACATTGGCCGCGTGGTATCAGGAAAACGCCGAACGCGATGGAATTCAGGCAACCCCGTCCTTCATCGTGAACGGCAAGAAAGTCGACAATCAGTCCTACGCGGATTTCAAAAAGCTGATCGAAGCAGAGCTAGGCAGCTGACCCGACCCCAGCTGACCCCGCCGGGGGCCAGCCTGGTTTACTTTGGTGAAGGGGCGGCTTTCAAAAGCATGTCCCTGACCCTGTCGGCGTCTGAAACCTGAAGCCGAACCGGCAAAGTGATCACTTTGCTTCGGAACGCGGGCGGCAGGCGAACGGCATCTTTTTCGGTGGTGACCATCTGAGCGCCCAGCAAACGCGCCTCGTTTTCCAGTCGGGTCATCAGGGCCTGTGTCAACGGTTGGTGATCGTCCAACGCCTCGGCCCGTACCAGATCCACACCCAGCCGCCGCAGGGTTTGGAAGAACTTTTCGGGATAGCCGATGCCTGCAAACGCCAACGCACGCGTTTCCGACCAATCCATACCGGTTTGCAGGGGTTCGACCGCCCCGGTGACGTGGGGAACGGTCAACCGGCGTTTCCAGTTGTCGGCAAACACCTTTTGCGCCGCCTCTTCCCCCAAGGACAGTACAAGATCGGCCCGTTGCAGGCCGGTATCGACGGGCTCTCGCAGTGGACCGGCTGGCAGGCATAATCCGTTTCCAAATCCGCGCTGGGCGTCCACAACGATAATCGAGAAATCCTTGGCGACCGAAGGGTTCTGAAAGCCGTCATCCAGAACGATCACCGTAGCCCCCGCTGCGGCCGCTGCACGCGCGCCCGCCGCCCGATCCTTGGCGACCCAGACCTCGGCAAACATCGCCAGCAACAGCGGCTCGTCCCCCACCTCGGCGGCGGTGTGCCTGCCCGGATCGACCTGCACCGGGCCTTCCAGTGACCCGCCATGTCCTCGCGTCACGACATGCGGTTTGTGCCAGGCATTACCCAATTGTTCGAGGGTCCAGATCACGGTGGGCGTTTTCCCGGTTCCACCTGCATTGAGATTGCCGATGCAGATCACGGGCACACCGGGATTTTCCCCTGATTTCGAGGCAATCCTGCGGGCCGTCGCCGCGGCATAAAGGCGGCCCAGCGGGGCCAGCAGCCGCGCCCTCAGACCCGGCTGGTCCGGAGGAGTGTTCCAGAAATCAGGTGCCCGCATGATCTGCGCTCCGCTGGTCCAGAATATCCTGCACCATTTCGATAAGGGTGTCTGCCTGCGGCGCACCTTCGGTGATTATCTGCCATCCAGCCAAAGCCATGTCAGCGGCGCGGTCTGGTGCCAGAAGCTGTACGACTGCATCGCCCAACTCGGTTGCTGACTTGACCTCATTGGCTGCCCCTGCCTGTTGAAGGTGGGCGTAAAGCTCGTGATGGCGATGCACGAATGGTCCAGAAATTATGGCGGACCCCAGCGCGATTGCGTCGGACGGGTCCTGACCACCTGCGCCGCGTTCCATTGAACTGGCCATGAACGTCACTGCCGACACGCGGTGCCACAACCCCAGATTTTCGGGGTCTGCAGTCAGAACGACCTGCGTGCTGTCTTCGATCAAGTCACCATCGTCCCAGTTGACACAGCGTAAATCCATCGTCTCCAGCCGCCGTTTTAGGGGGGCAGCCTCGTGAACGTCGGCGACGTGAAGTACCAGAACCAGCCGGTGCAACAGGCGCAATGCCTGACGATGTGCTGTCAGAACCGAAATGAACTCTTTGTCCTGCACCCAGGCAGCCAGCCAAACGGGTCGCCCTGCCAGCGTGTGGTTGGTTTCGATCAGCTCGTCTTCTGGCCAAGGTCTTGGATTTGGGCTGATGCGCAAAGGTGGCGATTCTTCGACTGTTGAAAACGGGATGCCAAGTCTCCGGATGTGTCGGGCGGTTTCAGAATTTGCAGTCAGTATCTTGCGAAAGCAGCTAAAGGTCACTCTGGTTATGTCTGGCAGCCAGCGCGCGTTCCGGGACAGTGCAACGGTAAATTGGGCGTCGAACAACACCAAGGGTACGGCCTGTTCATCGGCTCGGGTTATGATGTTGGGCATCAGATCACCACCGACCCAAATCCCGATACCTGGGCGCCAGTATTCGATAAAGTCACGCGCGGCCCCGCTTTGCTCCTGAGGCAGGTTGATCAGGGGAAAACTGCATTCCGGCCAGGCTGACAGATCCGCGTCCGGCGGGGCGGTCAATAGAAAGTGCAGCTCGGATCGGGACTGAAGCAACCGGCGGCAAAAATCACTCACCGCCCGCAGGCGGTCTGGCGTGGCGACGTGCATCCACACGACCTCGCCTTCGGGGCGTGGCAGGTCGGTTTTTACACCAACGCCGTTCCGCATTCTCCAGGACAGCACCCGATAAGCGGCAAGGCTTAATGAGCGCGGTTTGCTCATGCGCCGATTCCGGGCCCGATCGGGTCCAGCTGAGCCCACAGTTGCCCGTGGATCGCGGTGCTGGCGGCGATTACGCCATTCAGCCTGGGGTGGGCATTGTTGAAGATCAGCGGTTGACCCAAACGGTCTGAACAGACGCCGCCTGCCTCTCGGATGATCAGATCGCCAGCGGCAATATCCCATTCCCAGCTGGGGCGAAGGGTCAGCATAGCATCGAACCGCCCCTGTGCGACCAGCGCCATGCGATAGGCAAGCGAGGGTCGATATGCGCGGTGGAAGGCTGGAACATTCTGATTGCGCCAGTGCTGTGTGTCCAGATTTGGTTTGGCGGCCAGAACCTGAGATTGCAATAGCTCAGGCGTTTTCGACGTCGTAATCCTTTGCCCGTTGAGAGTGGCGCCCTGACCCTGTGCCGCAGCATAAAGCAAGTCGCGCATCGGCAGGTAGATTACAGCGGCAGTCACAATGCCATCGACTGCAACGGCCAGCGAATGCGCCCAGGTGCGCGCGCCTTCGGTAAAGCTGCGGGTGCCGTCAATCGGATCAACGATAAAGGCGTTGCTGCGGTCCAAGCGCTCGGGCGAATCCTCGGATTCCTCGCTGAGCCAGCCATAGCCCGGCCGCGCAGCGCACAGCTTTTCTTCCAGCATCGCGTTGACGGCCAGATCGGCCTCGGTCACCGGACCGGCGCCACCAGGTTTGTCCCAACGCTGTGCTTGCGTTCCGGAATAGCGTGTAGCGATCTTGCCGGCCTCAATCGCGGCCTCAATCAGAAGGGGCAGATCAGTTGCCGGCAAGTGTCATTCCTTCAATCAACAGCGACGGGACCACGCGCGACAAATATGGGCGCGCGTCATTGGCGGGAATGATCCGCCGCAACATATCACGCAGATTACCTGCGATGGTGCATTCGTTGACAGGATGCGTGATCACACCGTTTTCGACCCAAAACCCTGATGCACCACGGGAATAGTCGCCTGTATTGGGGTTGATCGTCGATCCGATCATGGAAGTGACCAGCAAACCGGTGTCCATATCGCGCAGCAGATCTTCGCGACTGCGGGCCCCTTGCGTCAGGCTCAGGTTCCAGTTGCTGGGCGAGGGTGGGCCGGACACACCGCGCGCAGCGTTGCCCGTGGAGCCCATGCCCAGCTTGCGGCCACTCGACAGATCCAGCGTCCACCCCGTCAGGACACCGTTTTCCACAATCACCCGGCGCTGCGTCGGCAAGCCTTCAGCATCAAATGGGCGCGAGCCTGAGATGCGCGGGCGGTGCGGATCTTCGATCAGCGACAGATGCGCGGGCAGAACATCCTGCCCAAGACAATCCTTGAGCCAAGACGCGCCCCGCGCAATAGCGGCCCCATTGCTGGCGGCCAGCAGATGCCCGATCAGCGAAGACGAGATACGTTCATCAAACAACACCGGGAAACTGCCGGTCGCCGGTTTGCGCGCTCCAACCTGTTGCACAGCGCGTTCCCCAGCGGTGCGCCCAATCTCAGCCGCGTCGCGCAGGTCGGATTGAAACGTCCGGCTGTCACCGTCATAGTCGCGCTCCATCCCGGTGCCTTCACCCGAGATCGCAACGCATGAGATGGATCGGCTGCTGCGCTCATACCCACCGGAAAACCCGTTTGTAGCCGCCAGATGCACCCGGTGCGTTCCGTAGCTTGCAGCAGCATCCGACACCTGCGTGACGCCTTTTACCGCCAGTGCTGCGGCCTCGGCGGCCAGCGCATCCTGCATCAGGCTTTCCGCGGACGGGGCCGGGGCAGTGTCCAGCAATTCCAGTGACTGAATATCCCAGTCACTGGCCAGTTGGCTTTTGTCCGCCAGCCCGGAATAGGGGTCCTCGGGCGCCTCTTTTGCCATGGCCACGGCGCGTTCGGCCATCGCCGCAAGGGTTTCCGGGCGGCTGTCAGAGCTGGACACAATGGCTGAGTGTTTACCCAGAAACACGCGCAAACCCAGATCGGCGCCTTCAGAGCGTTCCGCATGTTCCAGTGCGCCGCCCCGCACATCGACCGAGACCGAGGACCCTTCGAGAACGATGGCATCTGCTGCCTCTGCGCCTGCCCGGCGAGCGACATCGAGCAATTGTTGGCTGATTTCTTCTGGCGTGCGGGTCATGAGGTCTCCGGGTTGATTGCCAAGGACCTAGCCTCGCACTGCCCGCCCCGCAAGACCTATGACCGGATTGGGCTGTGTGGATCGTGATTAATCCATGCCGCTACCAAGTTTTGCACAAGGTTCCCAGGAATGGAAAGGGCCGCACTTCGCGGCCCTTTCAGATAGGTATCACTTGATACGCTGGCCATTCGCCAAAATCTGGCCGTCTTCGGTGAATTCGATGGTCGAGTTCAGGGTGTCAGGCTCATCGCCGGGGACCGCCATCAGACCCATCATCATCCGCGCGCCCAGCGCATCGTCATCCGAAATGAGGCCCATGCCGATCAGCGTATCGATCAGCTGATTGGCGCCAACAAGTTTCAGGTTCGCCACGCCGCTTGGGCTGGGCATTCCCCCAAACTCTTCTGTGTTCGAATTGTCGAAGGCGAAATCGCCATCACCTGTCAGTTTGGCACCAACCAACGAAACCAGAAGCTGGCTGATTTTCAGCGAATGCAGCTCACCCGGAGCTTCGTCCGACTCGACGTCGATTTCTGGATCGAAGATGTTCATCAGAACTTTTGCCGTGCCGGTCGTGTCCAGCGCAATTGTCGCCGGATCGCGGGGCAGCGCGCCTGCCGGGTCAAAAATGCCCCACAGGACATCAGACATGGTGAATTCGGTCATGTTGAGGCCAAATGCAAAGGGCTGTATTTCGTCCGATTGCTGGATCGGGAATTCGAAATTCAACCCTGCGCTGGCCATGGACAACTCGATCGGGAATGGCAGGTCTGCTGTTGTAACCGCCAGTTTGGTGCTGTTCTGCGCGATGTCATAGGCGATACGCTCGGCGTCGATGCTGGCGGCAAAGCGTCCACCTTCCGAGGTGCTGTTCATCGAGAACGCCTGGCCTTCGCTGGTCCCGCTCAGATCGGTGCTGCCGGATGCATAGGTAAACGTGCCATCAAAGGCGAAACCCGCTTGGTAAAACGCCTGCGGATCAGACATGTCAAAATCCAGCGGGATCACGTTTTCGCCTTCAAAGGCCAGTTGGCCCAGTTGGCCATTGATCAGCCCGCTTTCACCGTTTTCCGGATCCTGAAAGTTCAGGTCATAGGTCAGTGTATCGCTGTTGAATGTCTGGGTGATGCTTCGGTGTTCGCCGATTTGCATCCGCGACCGACCGGCCAGATCACCTGCCTCGACCGCGATGCTGAAAACCTCGTTCGGCAGCGGTTCGCCATCAACTTCAATCGAATCCAGCGCAATGCCCAGTTTGTCAGCAGTGTAGTCATAGGTCATGTCTTCGGGTGTACCCGAAACGACCATGTTCAGCTGGCTGTGCGAATAAATCACTTTGGCTGCAAACTCTTCATCGTCGGCTGTTCCCGTGACGTCCAAGGGAAAGCTTTCGGGCAATCCGATGGTAACGGTTCCGTCACCATTTTCGGTCAGCGTCATTTCCGGCATGACCATCTGGAACTGCCCGTCTTCTTCCGGAAAGGTCAAAGAAAGTGTCATGTTCGAAATAGTGGTGACGTCACCGGCGATGCTTTCGTCACCTGTAACGGTGTAGCCCATTGAAGTGAAATAGCTTTTCCAGTCGGACCAGACATCATTTGCAGTAAGGTCGGCGAACGCGCCCTGGGTCGCAACGGCGTAAGCCAGAACGGCACCGCAGCTGCGGTGGAAGAAAACGGACATAAGGTAACCCTTCTTGATCAATTTGCGGCGCATGGTCGGGGTTGCGGCACCTATCGTCAAGGGGGCAAGGGCTGGACCATTTCCCCGTTTCCGCGTTACGGCTGTTGCCGGGATCGATAACAATGCGTGAGGAGAGGCGAATGCAGGGGAAAACAGTTCTGATAACCGGGGCCAGTCGTGGCATAGGGGCCGAAGCGGGGCGCGTTTTTGCCGCAGCCGGGGCCAATATCGCATTAGTGGCCCGCGGCCGAAATCAGATTGATGCCTTGGCCGCTGAACTGGGTGATCAGGCCATTGCGCTGGCCTGCGATGTCAGCGATTTCGCGCAGGTCGAGCAGGCTGTGGCCACATGTGTGGATCGGTTCGGTGGGCTGGATGTTCTGATTGGCAATGCCGGTGTGATCGATCCAATCTTTCATCTTTCCAACGCCGATCCTGAGGCCTGGAGCAAAGCCATCGACATCAACCTCAAAGGTGTTTTCTACGGGATGCGTGCGGCATTGCCTGTGATGCGGGCCGCCGGGGGTGGAAGCATTCTGACCGTCTCGTCCGGCGCGGCGTCCAACCCGGTTGAGGCGTGGAGCCATTATTGCGCGTCAAAGGCCGGGGCAAAAATGTTGACGGAATGCCTGCATCTGGAAGAAGCCCAACACGGTATTCGCGCCATGGGGCTGTCGCCGGGGACGGTTGCCACGGATATGCAGCGGTCCATCAAGGCAAGCGGTATCAATCCGGTCAGTCAACTGGACTGGGACGCGCATATTCCCGCAGACTGGCCAGCACGTGCCTTGTTGTGGATGTGTTCCAAGGACGCGGATGAGTATTTGGGAACGGAAATCTCGCTGCGTCTGGAAGACATCCGAAAAAGGGTCGGGTTGATATGATCGACCTGAGGAAAGAGGATGGCCTGTGGGTCGTTACGATCAACAATCCCGAAAAGGCAAACGCCCTGACCGGAGCGATGCTGAATGAACTGGCCGGGATTGCCGAGGCCGCAACCAGCGCGCGGGCGCTGATCCTGACCGGCGCGGGCAAAGTGTTCAGCGCCGGGGCCGATCTGGACGAGGCGCGCGCCGGTCTGGCCACCTCTGACGTCTGGGAAAGACTGTCCGGTGCCATCGCCGCATTGCCCTGCCTGACCATTGCGGCATTGAACGGTACTCTGGCTGGCGGGGCCAATGGCATGGCTTTGGCCTGTGACCTTCGCATTGCGGTGCCAACGGCCAAGTTTTTCTATCCGGTGATGAAGCTGGGGTTTCTGCCGCAACCGTCCGATCCGAAACGGTTGGCGGCTTTGGTGGGCCCGGCCAGAACCAAGTTGATCCTGATGGCAGGTCAGAAGATCACCGCGCAAGAGGCTTATGACTTTGGTCTGGTTGACCGGATCGTCGAGCCCGATCACCTGATGCAAACCGCGCGTGAGTTTGTGACAGACTGCGTGAACGCTGACCCCGTTGTCGCCGCGGACATCGCAAGGATGTGTTCATGAGGATTTCGGCCGTTCGGTTGCGGGTCGCTGACCCGGAAAGACTGGCCGTATTCTATCGCGACGTTCTGGGTATGCGGGTTGACCGGCAGGGGTCAGGTTACCGCGTCGGCTACAACTCGGAAGATGCGGACCTTCTGCTATTGCCGGGTGGTGGCGGATACACCCATGACCGGGGCCAAAGATATTGGAAGATCGGAATTACCGTTCCTGATGTCGATCTTGCGGCAGCGCATCTGCGCGCGCTGGGTACTGCGGTAAGCACGCCGAGCCAGTTTCTGGATATCGGGTACATGTGCCATCTGGCTGATCCCGAAGGGTTTGTCATCGAATTGCTGCAACATGATTTCGAAGGTAACAAACCGGCGCAGGCGGCGGACCGGGACGCTCCGTTTGCGCAGGCCGGGATCGGTCAGATAACCCTTCGGACCGGTGATATCGCAGGTGAAGACGCGTTTTGGCGCGCGCAAGGTGTGTCCTTGCTGTCGATGCAGGAGGTGGCCCCCCATGGCTTTGATCTGCATTTCTACGCTTTTACCGACGAAACCCCTCCAAACCCCGATTTGTGGGCCGTCGAGAATCGCGAATGGTTGTGGAAGCGACCGTATACGACATTGGAGTTCCAGCATCTTGCGGGTGCGCAGTTTGCGCCCGTACCGGATTACCGGGGAATAGTAGTCGAGGGGTTGGCCGCACCTTTGAAAGACGCCTTTGGCGATCCGGTCCTGCCTGGCTGATCACCTGTTGCGTCGCTTGCCCGGAACTTTCGACCGAAATCCGGGTGGGCGTTTACGCACCCAGATCAGGAATTTCTCAAGCCTGGGATGCGCGCGCAAGGCTGCGACCGTGTTGTAACTGCGCGCCAGTTCGGCCTCGGTCAGGGTGGCATGGACCTCTTTGTGGCAAATCTGGTGCAGAAGAACGGTGGGTCCGCCCTTGCCTCCTTTGAGTTTTGGGATCAGATGATGCAGGCTGCCACCCCCGCTGGGGATTGGGCGGTCGCAGAGCGGGCAGATCGGATCGTTGTTCGCCATGATGGTTTGAAACTTGCGTCGATGGACGGCGAAGGCAAGAGGGTGCGAATGGCGCAGGCAGTCGTGATCGGAGCAGGCCCCGCAGGGTTGATGGCGGCCGAGCAACTGGCCGAGGCCGGGCATTCCGTGCTGGTTGCCGAAGCCAAGCCTTCGGTTGCGCGCAAATTTCTGATGGCAGGTAAATCGGGGCTGAACCTGACAAAGGACGAACCGCCTGAGACACTGATGCGGTCGTATGCCAATGCGGCGGACTGGTTGCGCCCGATGATCACCGCCTTTGATGCGCAAGCCGTGCAGCACTGGGCGCGTGGATTGGGCCAGACATTATTCACGGGCTCCACCGGGCGGGTTTTTCCCGAGACCATGAAGGCGTCGCCCTTGTTGCGCGCATGGCTTGCGCGACTGGACGCAGCCGGGGTTGAGATCAAAACCCGTTGGCGATGGAAAGGTTGGGAAGCTGATGCGCTGGTATTTGAGACCCCGGACGGGCCGCAAAACCTGATTGCTTCTGTAACCGTTTTGGCACTGGGCGGGGCAAGCTGGGCCCGCCTTGGGTCGGATGGTCAGTGGGCGCAAATCTTGTCCAGCAGGGGCGTGGAACTGGCACGGTTCGAACCTGCGAATTCAGCCCTGTCGGTGGACTGGAGCCCTCATATGCAGCCACATTTCGGGGCGGCGCTGAAATCGGTTCGGTGGATGGCCGGTGACCAGGATAGCCGCGGCGAGGCCGCAATCTCGGCAACCGGGCTGGAGGGAGGCGGGCTTTACACCCTCACCCCTGCTTTGCGCAATGGGCAGCCACTTTATGTCGATCTGGCACCTGATCTGGACCTGCAATCCTTGCGGGCGAGATGGTCGTCCAGAAAGTCGAAAACCACGTTTTCGCAATGGATGAGAAAATCGTTGAACCTGTCACCGCAGAAGATTGCCGTGTTTCACGAGATGGCAAAACGCAGTCAGTTGCCGCTGCCCGGCGAAGTGGAGGTTCTCAAGAAACTGCCAATCCTGCACGCGGGGCTGCGACCGATGGATGAGGCCATTTCGACGGCAGGCGGCGTGAAACGATCCGCGTTGGATGACGGGTTGATGCTGAAAACCATTCCGGGTGTATTCTGCGCAGGTGAGATGCTGGATTGGGAAGCGCCAACCGGGGGCTATCTTTTGACGGCCTGTCTTGCCACGGGTCGCTGGGCCGGTCGGGCCGCTGCCGATAGGCTGGATCAGGTCAGATAACTCAGCGCGACCGCGCAAGCATCGCCAGACGAATCATAGCACGCTCAACCAGAGCCATTGAGGGGGCTGTCTGTCCGGCGGATCGCAGGGAGAGGTCGGTATCCGTCAGAACGGTCAGCGCAGTTTGCAGCTTGGGCGCCCCCCAGCCCTGTGCCTGACGCAGAATACGGTCACGGCGTTTCCCGTATACTGGCGGACGCAACTTACCGATACCCTGCGCAGCACCACCGGGATCCGAGGCGCAGGCATAAAGTGTGCGGAAATGCCGGGTTGCCCCAATACACAGGGTTACCCCGTTGGTGCCTTGTGCCTGCAACCGCCGGATCAGCGGCCCGATCTCACCGGAGCGGCCTTCTGCAACCACGTTCAGCACGTCGTCAAGCGCCGCCTCGGTCGAACGCGGGGCGCAGGCTTCGATGTCTTCCATGGTCAACTCAGAGTTGTCACCGCGCTTGTAAAGCGACAGTTTCTCAATGGTTTGGGTGAAGTCACCAGGGCTGAGACTGTTGGCCAGTTCGTTGATGGCAGACATGACATCGCGGGGGATGTTATTCAGATGTGCTTCGGCCAGAACCCGTTCGACCTCTGCGCGCGATGGCGGGTCGTCATAAATACCTATCGCATAGGCCGCGGGATGCCCTTCGAACGCTTTGCGGATTTTCGAATTTGGTTTCAGCTGACCAGCCGTCACGATGATCTGAGCGTCGCCGGGGACCCAATCTTCAAGCGCGGCCAGAATCGCAGGCGCGGCGGTTTCGGTGGCGTCTTCCACAAACACCGCGCGCGGGCCGGGGAAAAACCCAACCGCCTTGACCGCGTCCAGCAGCGACGCCGGATCGCCGCGCAAGTCACCACCCGGCAGGCGGGTCAGGCGCATTTCCTCTTCCGCGCCGGGACCAAGCAGTGCGGCCAGAACCTGTTGCCGCTTAAGCGCCACCCGCATGGCATCCGCACCATAGATCAGCAGCCCGGTCTTGTCCGCATCCGGCTTGGCGAAATACCCGTCAGCCTCGCGCGGGCTCAACTTCATTTGGACAAGCCCGGTGTTGAATACAGGCGGTTCACGATATGCCCGGACAGGATCACCATCAGGCGTTCTTTCGCATCGCGTTCGTCAGCCAGCGTCGACACGGTGGAACCCGAAGCAGAATAGCCCACAAAATCGGTTACGGTGCCGGACGCAGTGACTTGCCCGGTTTGGTTGGATTTCAAAGCGTATTGCGCCCGTCCATCAATCGTGTACCGCGTTGTCTCGTTCGTCGTGGTTATGGCCGCGCCGCGGATTTCGGTCGAGACCTGAACATCCAGAGTGTAATCGCTGACAGAGCCCGCGCTGCGGCCCAGTTGCTGTTCAAGGTTCTGAACCAGAAGATAGCTTTCGACGGTATTTGGCGCAGACACCGCCACCCGGCCGAACAAGGCAGAACCCGACCCGCCCGGAGCATAAACCGGTTGAAAGCCGCAGGCAGCCAGTACCAGCGGCATCACAAGCAATGTTCTGCGATCAAACAACGACATTCACAATCCGGCCCGGAACAACGATAACTTTCTTCGGCGCGTTGCCATCCAGCGCCTTTTGGACAGCTTCGGTGCTAAGCGCGATATTTTCAACCTCGGCTTTGTCCATATTTTTCGGAACGCTGATTTCCGCGCGACGCTTCCCGTTGATCTGGATCGGCAGGGTGACGGTGTCATCAACCAGCATCGCCTCATCCGCGACGGGCCACGGGGCGACAGCCACTAGGCCCTCACCGCCCTGATGCGCCCAGATATCTTCCGCCAGATGTGGCGTCATCGGTGACATCAACTGGGCCAGTGTTTTGATCGCTTGTTTCTGAGCCGCCGCACCGGCCTTGGATTTTGCCAGCGTATTAGTGAAAGCGTAAAGCTTGGCGATGGCGGCGTTGAAGCCAAAGCTTTCAACACCCAATGTCACGTCACGGATGGTTTTATGCATCTCGCGCAACAGGTCCTCATCGCCTTCGCCCGCTGCATTGGCCTCCATGGCACCGATCCTGTCACACAGGTTCCAAACGCGATTCAGATGCTTATAGGCGGCTTCGGCCCCTGCCGCCGTCCATTCCACGTCTCTCTCGGGTGGCGAATCGGACAGCACGAACCAGCGGGCCGTGTCGGCCCCAAAGGCTGAAATGATGCTGACTGGATCGACCACGTTTTTCTTGGATTTCGACATCTTGGCCGAAGGGATGATTTCGACCTCAGTACCATCGGCCAGTTTGCCGTCGGTCACATCCTCGGGCAGGTGATAGACCGGCCGACCGTTGGCGTCGCGCGTCTGGTAAATCTCATGCGTCACCATGCCTTGCGTGAACAGCGCATCGAACGGCTCGATAGCCTTTTTTGGCAGGTGGCCGGTAAGGTTCATCGCCCGCGCAAAGAACCGGGAATAAAGCAGGTGCAGAATCGCGTGTTCAATGCCGCCGATATACTGGTCGACATTCATCCAATACTCGGCCTCAGCCAGATCGGTAGGCGTTTCCGCGCGCGGAGCGGTAAAGCGCGCGAAATACCACGACGAATCGACGAACGTGTCCATCGTGTCGGTCTCGCGCTTGGCCGGAGCACCGCAGTAGGGGCAGGAACAATCGCGCCAGGTCGGGTGGCGGTCCAGCGGGTTGCCGGGTTTGTCGAATGCCACATCGTCGGGCAGGCGGACCGGCAGGTTTTCTTTCTTCTCGGGCACCACACCGCAGCTTTCGCAATGCACGACGGGAATCGGACACCCCCAATAGCGCTGGCGGCTGAGTCCCCAGTCCCGCAAACGGTATTTTGTGACACCCTCGCCCCAACCGGCTTTTTCAGCAAAATCGACGGTGGCGTTGATGGCTTCCTCGCCTGTCGCCTCGGTCAAACCTGCAAAATGATTCACCCAGCGAACCTTCTCGGTTTTCGGCGGAACGAATGCAATTTTGTCGACCGGCGTGCCGTCATCCAGTGCAAAGAATGTGTCGACCACAGGCAGGCCGTATTTGCGGCAAAAGTCGAGGTCGCGCTGGTCATGCGCAGGGCAGGCAAAGATTGCGCCAGTGCCGTAATCCATCAGGATGAAATTGGCGATCCAGACCGGCAGTTCCCAGCTCGGGTCCAGCGGGTGCTTGACCTTGATGCCTGTGTCAAAACCTAGCTTTTCTGCGGTTTCTATGGCTTCTTCCGTGGTGCCGCCTTTGCGGCATTCGGCCACGAATTCAGCCACTTCGGGGTTTTCGGCCTCAAGCTGTTTTGCGATCGGGTGATCGGGCGAGATGCCAACGAAAGATGCGCCCAGCAGCGTGTCAGGGCGGGTTGTATAAACGGTGATCGGCTCTCCGCCATCAGTGCGTTCAAAGCCGAATTGCAGACCGCGCGACTTGCCGATCCAGTTCTCCTGCATCAGGCGCACCTTGGCGGGCCAGTTGTCCAAAGTGTCCAGCGCGTCCAGCAATTCTTCGGAATAGTCCGAGATCTTGAAGAACCACTGGGTCAGTTCGCGCCGCTCTACCAATGCGCCCGAACGCCAGCCACGACCATTTTCAACCTGCTCGTTGGCCAGAACGGTCATATCGACCGGGTCCCAGTTCACCACAGCGTTTTTGCGATAGACCAGCCCGGCATCAAGCATATCGAGGAACAGCGCCTGTTGTTGGCCGTAATACTCGGGGTCGCAGGTCGCGAACTCACGTGACCAGTCGATGGACAGGCCAAGTGGTTTCATCTGATCGCGCATGTCTGCGATGTTGCTGTAGGTCCAGTCCTTCGGATGACCCCCGATAGCCATCGCGGCATTTTCCGCAGGCATCCCGAATGCATCCCAGCCCATCGGGTGCAGCACGTTGTGACCCGTCGCCAATTTGTGCCGCGCGATGACGTCACCCATCGTGTAGTTGCGCACATGCCCCATATGGATTCGGCCAGACGGGTAGGGAAACATCTCAAGCACATAGTATTTCGGCTTGTCCGCCTTGTGGTTGGCGGTGAAGATCCCGGCCTTGTCCCAGGCCTCTTGCCATTTTGCTTCGATTTCGGTGGCCGAGTAGCGCGACATTTTGCGGTCCTTCGTGAATGAAAACGCCGGGTAGGAACCCGGCGTGGTAATATTGTGATTTTCGGCGGGTTGCTAGAACTTGTTGTCCGCTATGCGTAGCTGTCGGGCGCGCGACAGAATCGCATCCTCGACTGCGCGGGATGTTGCCGCACTCACCGGGGCCCCTCCGCTCGATTGAAGCGCTACCGACAACGAGCGCGCGGCAAGCGCCGGATCGCTGATATGAACAGTAGCCCGGTAGGATCGGCCACCGCCCGGAGGTGTGCCGTAACCCGTTACGATTACACCGGTAAACGGATCAACCTCCTGCACGGGCAGGAAGCTCAGTACATCCAGTGAAGCCGCCCACAGATACCGGTTTACGTTTGTGGTCTGCTCGGCGGTGCTGCGGTCAAAGATATCCCAGATAGTTGCCCGATCGGGGTCATTCAGCTCTTGTTCGTCCGAATTGCCGCCAGCGATGTTGGGGGAGTATGTTGTCGAAGCGTTTCGATTCTGCCCACATGCCGAAAGAGCAGCGGTCAGCAGGATCATTCCCAAAATCGTCGGCAGGCGCATTGCAAACAGGTCCTGTTTCACTTGTTCTACAGTATTCAGGGGATACTCCTAGCCAAGGACCCCCGCTGCAACAAGCCCATTCTTCTGAAATGTAAGTGTATCAGCTGCATCGGGGCGAAAACTGACTGTGGCATCCTTGCACCAATTTGACCTCAATGACGCCGACGTCTTTATGCCAAGCTTGCGCAAAGGGGGCAAAAAGAGCGAAACGGTGTCCGTGCTGAGACATGTGCCGAGGCATATGTCGAGTAGATAACTCTTTTGAAACCGAGGGAAACAAGATGAAAAAAGTTCTCTTCGCATCGACGGCGCTGATTGCGACCGCAGGCGTTGCAGCAGCTGAAGTTAACTTCAGCGGTTATGGCCGCTTTGGTATTGGTTACGTTGAAGATCGTAGCGGTACCGTTGTAAACGTCCAGACAACCGGTACCGCGCCAGGCGTTGGTACGGCTGTTGTTCAAACTGACGACGCGATCTTGGTTTCGCGCTTCCGTCTGAACATCGACGGTTCTGCAGAAACCGACGGTGGCGTTCGTTTCGAAGGCCGCGTTCGTCTGCAAGCTGACGAAAACAGCGGCAACGGCGAAGCAAACCGCGCTGGTCTGAACGGTGCACGCTTCTCGGTCATCTACGGTGGCCTGCGTGTTGACGCCGGTAACGTTGCAGGTGCCTTCGACAACCTGGCAAACTACTACGGCAACGAAGTTGGTCTTGAGCTGTTCGCAGGTCAGTACTCGGGTGTTAACTACAACTTCCTGGGCTACACTTCGACCGGTTCGGGTTCGAACGCCGTGTTCTTCCAGTACTCGGTTGGTGACTTCTCGTTTGGTGCATCGTACGACCAAGCGACTGTAGCTCTGAACGGCGTGCCTATGGACGCAGACCGTTGGGACATCAGCGCAACCTACACCTTCAACAACATCACAGCTGCTTTGGCCTACGGCCAGACCGACGCTGGTGTTGCTGGTGTAAGCGATCCGAGCCTGACCGTTCTGACCCTGGGTGGTGAATGGGGTGACTTCGGCGGTACTCTGTTTGTTGCAGACGACGCAACTCAGGTTGCAGCAACTGACGGCACCGCATGGGGTCTGTCGGCAACCTACAACGTTGGCGCCGCAACAACCCTGATCTTCGCTTACGGCGACGGTAACGCATCTGCTGATACTCAGCAGGTTGCTCTTGGCGCGATCTACGACCTGGGCGGCGGTGCATCGCTGCGCGGTGGTATCGGTGTCAACGACTGTGACAGCTGCACAGACTCGACCTTCGTTGCTGACTTCGGTGCTCAGTTCAACTTCTAAGCTGATCTGAACCGCAAGGTTTAAGGGCGGGTCTTCGGACTCGCCCTTTTCTTTTGTGTCGACTTGGTGTTTTTCTGCGCAAAACAGGATGAGGGTCCCATGTCGTTGCAAGACGTCACCGCACGTATCGCCAAAGCCGAAGCCAAGTCGAACCGACCGGCAGGTTCCGTCAAACTGATTGCTGTGTCCAAAGTGCAGCCGAATGACAGGGTGCAGGCAGTTCTAGAGCAAGGGCACAGATGTTTTGGCGAGAATCGCGTGCAGGAGGCGGCAAGCAAGTGGCCCGCTTTCAAAGAACAGTTCGAGGGTATTGATCTGCACCTCATTGGCCCGTTGCAGACCAACAAGGCTCGTCACGCAATGGAACTGTGCAATGCGATCCATTCGGTAGATCGACCCAAACTGGCCAACACACTGGCGCGTTTGGCACAGGAAATGGGAAACTGCCCGAACCTGTTCATTCAGGTCAACACCGGTGAGGAAGACCAAAAGGCCGGTATCCTTCCTGCGGACGCGGACAGTTTCATTGCCGAGTGCAGGTCGTTGGATCTGCCCGTGCGTGGATTGATGTGCATTCCTCCGGTCGATGAAGAGCCTGCTTTGCACTTTGCGCTATTGGCCAAAATCGCTGCACGTAACGGGCTTGATGGATTGTCTATGGGGATGAGTCACGATTTCGAACAGGCCATCGCTTTGGGCGCAACCCACGTCCGTGTTGGCTCGGCCATCTTTGGCGAACGGGTTAAACCTCAGGAATGATCAGCCATGATCCGGGGGCAATGCGCTGTGATATCCAGTGCAGATGGTCTCGGCGAAAGGCAACGCAGCCTTCTGTAGGATAACCGGGTCTGCGCCATTGGTGCAGAAAAATCGCTGACCCTCTGCCCGGAACGGCGTTTGGCCAGTTCCAGTCGGTTAACAGAATCAGGTCATATAACGGGTCGGCGCGGCGCAGCTTTTCATGGCTGAATGCATAGGGTGCGCTGACCATGTGGTTGTATCTGCTTTCAGACACGTCGTCAGACCACAAGTCTCGTGGGCCAATGGCACGGGCCCATTTGCTGGGGGCGGCCATTCGGTCGGCCCGGTATAGCATGCCGACGATTCGATGATATCCGGTGGGGGTCGCGCCATCGCCTTCGCGTTTTGCGTTGCTCAACCCGCCTTTGCCCACGGAACAGGGAAACACCCTGCCAAGAAACCGGATGCCTCGTGGGGTTAGAACAAGATCGTTTGGGGTCAAAGCAGATGCCCTGACTTCTTGGCCTTGGTCGCCAGGTATCCCCGGTTGTGGGAGGTTTCGCCAACCTTCAGAGGGACACGCTCGGTTACTGCGATACCTGTCCGTTCCATCATGGCGATTTTGGCCGGGTTGTTGGTCAGCAAGCGGACAGAGTTGAAACCCAGCGACTTCAATATGTCCGACCCAAGCCGAAAATCACGCTCATCATCCTCAAAACCCAGCCTGTGGTTCGCCTCAACGGTGTCAAAACCCTGATCCTGAAGGAAATAAGCGCGCATCTTGTTCGCCAGACCGATACCGCGCCCTTCCTGATTCAGATACAGAAGAACGCCTGCACCTTCTGCCCCCATCTGTGCCAGGGCACCGCGGAGTTGCGGGCCGCAGTCACATTTCAGGCTTCCCATCAGATCGCCGGTGAAACAGGCAGAATGCAATCGGGCTAGCACAGGCTTGTCGCGGTCCGGGCGCCCGATCTCGACGGCGTAGTGCTCTTCACCACCGTCTTCAGGTCGGAAGACGTGTAACCGACCGGCTTCGGACACCTCCATCGGAAGACGGGCCGCGACGACTTCGTGCAAAGTACTGCGATCCGCCAGATGAGGCGTGGCGCGCGTGTGATCAATGCAGGTCAAACCGAGCGAAGCGGCAAATGCCCTGCCGTCCTCGACAGGCACCACGACCACAGCGGGAAGGATGCGCGCGGATTTGGCCAATGCTATTGCGATACGGTGCAGATTGGCATTGCCGTGCCGCTCGGTCATCAACGGGCCCTTCATGGGCGCGTTCAGATCGTCGGAAGGATCAGCAACCGCCTGTACCCATGCGATATCTGCATCCGCCGGGATCGAAACCCGCGCCAGATCCCCGTCGTATGCCCGCGCTTTCAGGGTTTCAGCGCGTCGCCCAGTTATGGCCACCACCGGATTCCCTAGTTTTTTCAGGTCGGCCAGACGCTGCGGGCTGAGCGTTTCGGCAGAAACCGCAAGCACGCTGAAGCCACTGTCATCGGTCAGCGCAACGGGAACGCCCATGCGCAGATCGGCCCGGGCCCGGGCGAGAAGTTCCGTGATATCGGGGATGAGACTCATCAATGTTACCCTATAACGCTCAATCTTTCTCCTAGCCCTTTCGAAAGGAAATGTGAAACATTTCCGCGAACTCTGACACGAAGGCGTGAAACGGTTGCAGCAAATCTTGTTGATTGCATATTCCACGCGCAAGTGATGGAAAAGCGTTTGGAGGACCGGGAAATGGCTCAACTCAAGAAAATCCTGCTGGTGGACGATGACGAGGACCTGCGCGAGGCGCTCAGCGAGCAACTTGTCATGACCGAAGACTTTGACGTGTTTGAGGCGTCAGACGGTCACTCTGCCATGGAGCGCGCGCGCGAAGCGATCTATGACCTGGTCATTCTTGATGTGGGTCTGCCGGATACCGACGGGCGCGAACTGTGCCGCCTCATGCGCAAACAGGGTGTCAAAAGCCCGATCCTGATGCTGACCGGTCATGACAGCGATGCCGATACGATCCTGGGCCTGGATGCCGGCGCGAATGACTATGTTTCGAAACCATTCAAGTTCCCGGTGCTTCTGGCACGTATCCGTGCGCAGCTTCGCCAGCATGAACAATCCGAGGACGCAGTATTTGTACTTGGCCCCTATACGTTCAAACCGGCGATGAAGATGCTGATCACGGAAGAGGACAGAAAAATCCGCCTGACCGAGAAGGAAACCAACATCCTCAAATTCCTGTACCGCTCGACCGACGGCGTGGTGGCGCGGGATGTGCTGCTTCACGAAGTTTGGGGATATAATGCTGGTGTTACAACGCATACGCTGGAAACCCACATCTACCGCCTGCGTCAGAAGATTGAGCCCGATCCGTCAAATGCGCGCCTTTTGGTCACAGAATCCGGTGGATATAGGCTAGTGTCTTAACTGGGTGTGGATTGACTTGGATCAAAGTGATACCCTGTACTCATAATTAGGTTACTCCCAACCCGCGCATGTCCGGGTTATGACATGCACCTCCCTGTTGGACTGCCGGGCCGAATGGCCCGGCTTTTTTCTTTTCCGAAGGACGAAATCATGTGCCGCCTGTACCGTCACAGGCGTTGCGAAACCCTGAATGTTCCTGTAATGTTCTATTTCTCGCGAAAGGTTGGAGGAGCGCGTGATGATTGAAGGAAGCTGTTTGTGCGGGGCGGTGAAGTTTAACCTGAAGTCTCAACCATCCGTGATGGGAACCTGCCACTGCTCAAGATGCAGAAAAGCCGGGGCCAGCACAGTCGTATTTGTCAACAAAGAAGACTTGGTGTGGGTTCGGGGCAGGGAAAACGTAACGCTGCACCAGCCCGATCCGCCCTACAAATACGGCAGGTGTTTCTGCACGAAATGCGGGACATCTTTGGGCGAAATCATTTCAGAAGCAGATAGTTTTCCAATCGCAGCAAATGCACTGGATACCGGGTTAGAGCAGAAAGTTCAGTTTCACGAATTTGTTTCGGAAAAACCGGACTGGTACGAGATTTGCGATGATGCCCCCCAAAATGAAAGCCACCCGTCCTAGATTTTCTTTTCTGATGGTACCCCATCCCCCACCGCGTTAACCTCCGCCCAACCGCGACAGAGGATTCCCTGACCATGCCCTTCACCCTTGCCACCTGGAACATCAACTCGGTCCGACTGCGCGAACCAATCGTGCTGAAACTGTTGGAAGAAGAGGCGCCGGATGTTCTGTGTTTGCAGGAATGCAAGTCTCCGGTTGAAAAGATTCCGACCGAAGGGTTCGCGGCGCTGGGCTATACCCACATGATTGCCCGTGGCCAGAAAGGATATAATGGCGTCGCCATCCTGTCCCGCCTGCCGATAGAAGAGGTGGGCGACAAGGATTTCGCTGATCTCGGCCACGCGCGCCACATAGCCGGGCGGCTGGAGAATGGTGTCACGATCCACAACTTCTATGTCCCCGCGGGCGGTGATGTGCCGGATCGTGAAGTGAATGAGAAATTTGGCCAAAAGCTCGACTATCTGACGGACATGCGCGATTGGTTCCACGCGGAAAAGCCGGAAAAATCCATCCTCGTCGGCGATCTGAACATTGCCCCGCGTGAGGATGACGTCTGGTCGCACAAACAATTGCTCAAGGTCGTCTCGCACACTCCGATCGAAGTGGAACATCTGGCCGAGACCCAGGACGCAGGTGGTTGGGTAGATATCACCCGGCAGGATATTCCCGAAGGGCAGCTTTTCAGCTGGTGGTCCTACCGGGCCCGCGACTGGGATGCGGCAGACAAGGGGCGGCGGCTGGATCATGTCTGGGCCACGCCCGATATTTCAAACGCGGGCCATTCCAGCCGCATTCTGCGCGGCGCGCGTGGGTGGGAAAAGCCCAGTGATCATGCGCCGGTCTTTGCGACTTTCGACATTTGAACTGAAACTCTGCCCTTGGTTTCTGCGACAAGCGATTGCATATAGAGCGCAAGTTCGAACGAAAGAGTGATTGCCATGGACATCCTGAACGGCGCAGCCGCCCCAGCCACCGATTTGATCAAGGACGGGACCGAGGCCACTTTCATGGTCGATGTGATCGAAGCCTCGCAGGAAACGCCTGTTATCGTTGACTTCTGGGCACCCTGGTGCGGCCCGTGCAAGACGCTGGGCCCGATGCTGGAAGACGCGGTTACCGCCGCCAAAGGCGCGGTGAAGATGGTCAAGATCAACGTGGACGAGGCACAGATGATCGCCTCGCAGATGCGCATCCAGTCGATTCCAACGGTCTACGCGTTTTTTAAAGGGCAACCCGTCGACGGTTTTCAGGGCGCGCTGCCGGGGTCCGAGATCAAGGCTTTCGTGGATCGCGTGATCGAGGCGTCAGGTGGGGAAAGCCCGGGCGGCCAATTGGATGACGCCGTAATAGCCGCCGAAGAAATGCTGAGCGACGGCGCAGCGGCAGATGCTGCGCAGACTTTTGCCGCCATTCTTGGCGAAGACCCGAACCACGCGGCAGCATATGGCGGGCTGGTGCGGGCACATATCGCCACTGGCGATCTGGAACATGCCGAGGCCATCCTGAACGGTGCACCCGCCGAAATATCCAACTCGGCCGAGGTCGAGGCTGCGCATGCGCAATTGCAGCTGGCCAAGCAGGCGGCTGATGCAGGTCCGGTGGCGGATCTGACAGCGGTCGTTGAAGCAGACCCCGAAAATCTTCAGGCCCGGTTTGATCTGGCACAGGCCTTGCACGCGAACGGCGAAGTGGAAGAAGCCGTGGCGCAATTGCTGGAATTGTTCCGTCGGGATCGTGAGTGGGATGACGGGGCCGCCAAGACCCAGCTTTTCACGATCTTTGACGCGCTCAAGCCCAATGACCCGATCGTTCTGAATGGTCGCCGCAAACTCAGCTCGATGATATTTGCCTAATTTCTGATCAGAGCTAGAATTGGGACATGATGCATCCCGCCGACTTGCCGGACACCGTATCCGTTTTCCCCTTGCCCGGGGCGCTGTTGTTGCCCCGCTCGCGCTTGCCGCTTCACATCTTCGAGCCCCGCTATTTGCAGATGCTGGACGATGCCCTCAAGACCAAGGAACGGCTGATCGCGATGGTCCAGCCAAATCCTTCGGCCCATGATGAGAACAAACTGCACCGCATCGGGTGTGTCGGGCGCGTGACCCAGTTTTCCGAAACGGAAGATGGTCGGTATCTGATCACGCTGACCGGTGTGTCCCGGTTCCGGGTGGTGTCAGAGCTGGACGCTTTCACGCCATATCGGCGATGCGAAGTCTCGTGGGACGGCTTTGACAGGGATCTTGGCAAGGCCGAACACGACGACAGGTTCAATCGCACCAAGTTCCTGGCTTTGCTGGAACGTTTCTTTTCGTCACGGCAATTGTCCACTGACTGGGATTCGCTGAAAGATGCCGAGGATGAATTGCTGGTAAACTCACTGTCCATGCTGTTGGACTTTGACCCGGAAGATAAACAGGCCCTCTTAGAGGCCCCTTGCCTACGCACACGGCGCGAGACGCTGATGACATTGATAGAATTCGCAATGCGAGGCGGATCGAATGAGGAAAAACTGCAATGACTGACCCTGAACACGCCTTTGATCGCCGTATGCTCGAAGCTCTGGTCTGCCCGCAGACGCAAACGACCCTGCGCTATGACGCCGAAAGGCAGGAGCTTGTGTCACAGGCTGCTGGTCTGGCTTTTCCCATCCGCAACGGCATTCCGGTCATGTTGGTCGACGAGGCACGCCAGCTGGACTAAATTGGTTGCCCTTGCAGCAGCTTGGGCAAATCTCCGGTCAAACCGGCGGCTTCGCGCACGAAACCGCGCCGCAACCCCGGCAGTGCGCCGACAATTCCCATACCAACGTCGCGCCCAATGCGCAGCAACGGGTTGTCGTTTGAGAACAGTTTGTTGAAGACATCCGTTGCCATCGCAAGAGCAGCGGTGTCGAACCTGCGCCATTCCTGGTAGCGTTCCAGCACCATAAGCGATCCGATGTCTTCGCCGCGCCGTCCTGCCAAGGTCAGAACCTCTGCCAACGCGCCGACGTCACGCAAACCGGCGTTCAGGCCCTGACCGGCAATCGGGTGCATCCCGTGGGCAGCATCCCCGACCAGTGCCAGACGATCAGCGATAAAGGAATTGGCGATGGTCAGGTTCAAAGGATAGGTGAAACGATCACCAGCCAGGTGGATGTCACCGAGGAAATCGCCAAACCGCGGGCGTAGCACTTGCAGATACTCATCCTCAGGCAGGGCGTTGATCTGCTGCGCGGCCTCGGTGCGTTCGCTCCATACAATGGAACTGCGATTGCCGGTCAGCGGCAGAATCGCCAAGGGGCCCGGTGGCATAAAGAACTGATGGGCAATGCCGTGATGCGGCAACTCGTGTTCAATGGCGCAGACCAGTGCGGTCTGGCCATAATCCCAACCGGTGCGCTTGATACCTGCGCGGTCCGCAGTGCCGCTGCGGCGACCGTCGCACCCGATCAGCAGTCTGCTGTTCATCGTCGAACCATCGTCCAGCGTCACGGTCACTCCAGTGGTGCCGGCTTGTTGCGACACAACAGTCTTGCCACTCAGCTGAGTGATGCGGGGCTCTTCGGCCATAGCGTCCAGAAAGGCGCGGCGCAGGTGACGGTCTTCGACCATAAACCCCATCGGACCTTCTTCTATTTCGGCATGGTCGAAATGCATGAAAAACGGTGACGGGCCTGTACCTGCGTGGCCGTCCGTGACCTTGATTTCCAGCATCGGTTGGGCGTGTTCCGCAACACGGCCCCACACGCCGATGGCAGCCAGCAAGCGCTGTGATGCCAAGGCCAGCGCATAGGCTCGCCCGTCGAACGCTGCATTCTTGCGGACCTTCACATCAAGCGCATCAATCACTGTGACCGAATGTCCGGTTTGTGCCAGAGCCAATGCCAAAGCCGGGCCGTTCAACCCGCCGCCCACGATCAGAATGTCAGATGCCTGTGTCATGCCCTGCAATATGCGCGCCCTTTCGGGATTGTCCATGTGCAGTCCTGTCGCTACCGTTCTTTCAAGCCAAAAAGCAGGAGGGGGCGGGATGCAGGATTGGTTGACCATGACGGCGTGTGATTTGGGCCGTGGCATTGGGATGGGCCAGATCGATCCGGTTGAATTGACGGAAACCTACCTGTCCGCAATAGACGCCCATCCGCACCGCGACCGCATCTATGCCCGCGTCACCCATGACCGCGCCCGCGCCGAGGCCGAAGCCGCGCAGCAACGTGCGAAAATGGGATTGCGGCGATCGTTGCTGGATGGGGTTCCGATCAGCTGGAAAGACCTGTTCGACACTGCCGGCACCGCGACCGAGGCCGGGTCGGCGCTTCTGAAAGACCGGGTGCCGGATGCGGATGCGCTTGTGGTGCGCACCGCAACGCAGATGGGGACGGTCTGTCTGGGTAAGACGCATATGAGCGAACTGGCCTTTTCCGGCCTTGGATTGAACCCGATCACCGAAACGCCCCCTTGTATCCATGATGAAACGGCGGTGCCGGGCGGGTCTTCCTCTGGTGCGGGCGCGTCGGTTGCCTGGGGGCTGGCAGCCTGCGGGATCGGTTCCGATACCGGCGGTTCGGTGCGAATTCCAGCGGCATGGAATGATCTGGTGGGGTTGAAAACCACGGCCGGGCGGCTGAGCCTTGAAGGTGTGGTGCCGCTCTGTCTGCGGTTTGACACTGTTGGGCCACTGGCGCGATCTGTTGAAGATGCAGCACATATGCTGGCCTTGTTGGAAGGCGGGGCACCTGCGGACCTGAGGGGTGCTTCGCTGAAAGGCCGTCGCTTTGCCGATTTGCAGAACATTGCCAAGGACGACCTGCGCGATGCACCGCGAAAAGCTTATGACGAGGCCATCGAGAAACTTGCAGATGCAGGCGCTGAGATTGTTCCCTTGGACGTGCCCGAACTGAACGAGGCGATGCCACTGTCCAGCGTCGTCTACACGACCGAGGCCTATGGGTTGTGGCGGGATGTGATCGAGGCCAACCCAGGGGCAATGTATCCCGAAATCCTGGAACGGTTTCGCATTGGTATGGGATATTCCGGCCCCGATTATGTAGCGGCCTGGGCCAGGCTCAAGGCGTGCCGCAGTGCCTGGGATGCGGCAACTGCCGGGTTCGATGCGGTTCTGGCACCCACAGCACCGATTTTGCCGCCCAATCTGGACCGGTTGATGACCGATCACGACTATTACGTGACTGAGAACCTGCTGGCCCTTCGCAATACGCGGATCGGCAACCTGATGGGGCTTGCGGCGCTGACCCTGCCCACCGGAACGCCCAGTTGCGGGCTGATGATGATGGGGTATCCGAACTCGGAAGAGGCCCTGTTGAGGCTGGGGTCAGCGGCAGAATCGGCATTGGCCTGAATGCCACAATCCACTGATTCGGAACCTCTTTGTCTGGACGAAGAGGTATGCGGACTGTAATCTGCCAAAAAAACGGGGCGCAAACGACCCCGATATTGAGGCAGTAACATGGATTTTCCCGAGCGGTTTTCGAACCTACCGGAATATGCATTCCCGCGTTTGCGCGCCCTGTTGGATCACCATCAACCGGGCGGTGACGTCGTTCATATGACGATTGGCGCGCCCACGCATGATTTTCCGGCTTGGGTGACGGATGTCATCATGGAAAACGCGGCCGGGTTTCAGGGCTATCCGCCGAACGAAGGCTCGGAAGACCTGCGCGGTGCAATCTCGGGCTGGATCAAGCGGCGCTACGGGGTCGAAATGGACCCTGACGCCAACGTCATGGCGCTGAATGGCACACGTGAGGGGCTGTATAATGCGGCCATGGCGCTGTGCCCGGAACAGAAGAACGGCAAACAACCAATCATCCTGTGCCCGAACCCGTTTTATCAGGTCTACATGGTCGCGTCGATTTCGGTGGGTGCACAACCCTATTTTGTTCCTGCAACCGCCGCGACAGGTCATCTGCCGGATTATTCCGGCCTGCCCGAAGATGTGCTGAAACGAACCGCGGTGGCTTATATCTGTTCCCCGGCCAACCCGCAGGGTGCAGTCGCGTCGCGCGACTATTGGGCTGACCTGATCCGTCTGGCCGAGGCATATGATTTCCGGATCTTTGCCGACGAATGCTATTCCGAGATTTACCGTGACCAAGCCCCGACGGGGGTTCTGACTGTCGCGCAGGAACTAGGGGCTGATCCCGAACGGATCACGCTGTTTAATTCACTGTCCAAACGCTCGAATCTGGCCGGTTTGCGCTCGGGCCTGATTGCAGGTGGACCAAAGTCCATCAGCCAGGTGAAAAAGCTGCGCACCTATGCCGGATCCCCACTGCCTTTGCCCTTGCAGGCTGCTGCGGCCCGTGTCTGGGCGGATGAGACACATGTCGAGCAAAACCGCGCGCTCTATCAGGAGAAATACGCCATAGCGGATAAGGTGTTTGCGGGCGTGCAGGGCTACATGTCGCCCGAGGCCGGGTTCTTTTTGTGGTTACCGGTCGAGAATGGCGAGGACGCGGCATTGAAGGTTTGGAAGGAAACCGGGGTTCGGGTTCTTCCGGGCGCATATCTTTCACAAGGTGATCCGGGAAATAACCCGGGCGAAGGCTTTATCCGGGTTGCATTGGTAGCCCCAAAAACAGAGTTGCAGCGTGGTTTGATTACACTCCGCGACTGCATCTATACGTGAGTTACGAGGGCAAAATGGCATCATATAACGCGCGAAACCGCGACCCATTACTGGACAGCACAACACAGGCAGCCCTGGAGCGACGCAGTAAGGAACTGATCGGTATCGCGCTGATCCTGATGGGCTTGGCCGCGGCTGCGATGATCTGGTCCTATACGCCCGATGATCCTAATTGGATGGTTTCGACCGACGCGCCGGTGCAGAACTGGATGGGACGGGTCGGCGCGTCTATTGCAGCCCCCTTGTTCATGATCGTGGGCTGGGGAAGCTGGGGCATCGCGCTTGTTCTGGTTGGATGGGGTCTGCGTTTTGCTGGCCATTTCGGTGAAGACCGGGCCATTGCCCGCCTGATCTTTGCCCCGATCTGGATCGCTGTAGCCTCGGTCTATGCCGCTACCCTTGTTCCCGGTGCCGAGTGGCGTGCAACGCATAGCTACGGTTTGGGCGGTTTGTTCGGCGACACGGTCATGGGCGCGTTGCTGACGCTGGTGCCGATCTCTTCGCATTTTCTGGTCAAACTGATGTCGCTGGCCATGGCCGTCGGCATGACCACTCTGGGTGTTTTTGTGCTGGGCTTCACCAAGGCCGACGTGAAACGCGGCTTCCGCGCCTTCATCCTGGGCCTTGTAATGTCTTATGACATGCTGATGACGCTGATGGGGCGTGGTGCGGCCTCGGCCGCGCAAGCCGCGCGGGATCGCCGGGCGCAGTGGGAAGAACGCAAGCTTGCCCGCGCTGAAGCGGCTGAGGCGATGTTTGACGACGAACTGGTCTATGCCGATCCTGTTTTTGAAGAACCTGAATTGGGACGTCCTGAACCTCCGGTCAAATCAGGCCTGTTGGCGCGAATGCCGTCACTTATCCGGCGCCCCGATCCAATGCCCGAGCCTGAGTTGGTGGATCCTGAACCGATCGCCGGCTTTGACGACATGCCCGGAGAAGATCGCATCCGCTCCAAAATCTCGGCCGCCGTGCGAAATCGCAAGGTAGCCGTGGGTGAAATGACACCCGAGCCGGATCCCAACCTGCCGTTGACCAAGGGTCGTGGACGCGGTCCCGATCCGCTAATCCTGAACCAGCATACCTCGTCCGAACTGCCACCCGAACCGCCGATGACGGCGTATGGTCTGCGCCCCGAGCCGCAGGTGTCCGCTGGTGACACGCCAGAGGCGCAAGAACCCGCTGTGTTCGGTTATGAGGCCGGGACAGAACAATACGATTACGCATCCGAATTGGATATCGATGATGAGTCGGTTTTCGAGGATGTCACTGACGCCGCGCCGCAGCAGCGCCCCGCGATGAAAATCCCGGTAGCTGAACCGCGCAAGCCTGTGGTGGCGCAGCCCGTGCGTCGGACACCGTTGCCGTCTCGTCGTGCGCAGGCCGAAGCGCAACCGGCATTGTCCTTCGAGGAACGGCACTCTGACTTCGAACTGCCGCCTCTGGGCTTGTTGTCCAACCCCGCCAGTATCCAACGCCATCACCTGAGCGATGAAGCCTTGGAAGAAAATGCACGGATGCTGGAAAACGTTCTGGACGATTACGGCGTCAAGGGTGAGATCGTCAGCGTACGCCCCGGCCCGGTCGTGACCATGTACGAGCTGGAGCCCGCTCCGGGCCTCAAGGCGAGCCGTGTGATCGGTTTGGCAGACGATATTGCCCGCTCGATGTCGGCGCTGTCGGCGCGGGTTTCGACCCTGCCGGGGCGTTCGGTGATCGGTATCGAATTGCCCAACGAAAACCGCGAGATGGTCGTGCTGCGGGAAATCCTGGCCAGCCGCGATTTTGGCGATGGCAATCAGGCGCTGCCGCTGGCGCTGGGCAAAGATATCGGCGGTGAATCCGTTGTGGCGAACCTGGCCAAGATGCCTCACCTGCTTATCGCCGGGACCACGGGTTCGGGTAAATCGGTGGCGATCAACACGATGATCCTGTCGCTGCTTTACAAGCTTACGCCGGATGAATGCCGTCTGATCATGATCGACCCCAAGATGCTGGAACTTTCGGTTTACGATGGCATCCCGCATCTGCTGTCACCCGTTGTGACCGATCCAAAGAAGGCGGTCGTCGCCCTGAAATGGGTCGTGGGCGAAATGGAAGACCGCTATCGCAAGATGTCCAAGATGGGCGTGCGCAACATTGCGGGCTACAACGGCCGGGTGAAGGACGCGCTGGCCAAGGGCGAGTTGTTCAGCCGCACGGTGCAGACCGGGTTTGACGATGAAACCGGTGAACCAACGTTCGAGACGGAACAATTCGCGCCCGAAGCGATGCCCTATATCGTCGTCATCGTCGATGAGATGGCCGATCTGATGATGGTCGCGGGCAAGGAAATCGAAGCCTGTATCCAGCGTCTGGCGCAAATGGCACGGGCCTCGGGCATTCACCTGATCATGGCCACACAGCGCCCCTCAGTTGACGTGATTACCGGCACAATCAAGGCCAACTTCCCTACGCGGATTTCGTTCCAAGTGACGTCGAAAGTCGACAGCCGCACCATTCTGGGCGAGATGGGCGCCGAACAACTGCTGGGGCAGGGCGACATGCTTTACATGGCCGGTGGCGCCAAAATCACCCGTTGCCACGGACCGTTTGTGTCGGATGAAGAGGTAGAGGAGATCGTCAACCACCTCAAACAATACGGTCCGCCCGATTACGTGGGCAGCGTTCTGGATGGCCCGGCCGAGGACAAGGTCGACAACATTGACGCCGTTCTGGGGCTGAATACTGGCGGCAACACGAACGGAGAGGACGCGCTGTACGATCAGGCGGTGGCAATTGTGATCAAGGATCGCAAATGCTCGACCTCTTATATTCAGCGAAAACTCGCCATCGGGTACAACAAGGCGGCGCGTCTTGTTGAACAAATGGAAGACGAAGGTGTTGTTTCGTCAGCAAATCATGTCGGGAAACGCGAAATCCTCGTTCCCGAGCAATAGGATATTTAATAACAAGGGCAGACAGCCTATCTGTACAGCATGAAACAGATTGCTTTTGCCCTTGCTTTGACACTGGCCGCACCCGCCGCATGGGCGGCGGAAAAACTGCCGCTTTCGCAGATTTCCAATTACCTGAACGGATTGAAAACGGTTCAGACAACGTTCACGCAGGTGAACGATGATGGCTCGTTGAGCACCGGACAGCTGTGGATGCAGCGCCCGGGCAAGATGCGGTTCGAATATGACCCGCCCAACAGCGCTGTGGTGCTGGCGCGATCAGGCAGTGTTCAGATCTTCGATCCGAAATCGAACCAGCCACCCGAGCAATACCCGCTGAAGCGCACGCCTCTATCCATTGTGCTGGCACGCAACGTGAATCTTGATCAGGCCAATATGGTTGTCGGCCACAGCTTTGACGGCACGGCCACAGTGGTCACCGCGCAAGACCCCAAGAACCCTGAAGCAGGCCGGATTGAACTGATGTTCACCGATAATCCGGTTGAGCTGCGCAAATGGGTGATCCATGACAACGCCGGCAGCCAGACCACCGTTCTTTTGGGTGCGTTGACCGAAAGCAATGGTCTTGATCAGGGTCTTTTCTCGAACAAGGAAAGACGCGGGTCAGTCAATCGCTGACCCGCTTTTTGCTGGTCAATACCGGCAGTTCGCCAACTGTGCCTGATACAGTTGCGCGCGCGCGTCCACGTCATTGGCCACGCTCAACAACCACGACTTGCTGTTGTGGGTGCCGCGAGCGTACCCCGTGTGACCTTCGTGATAGGCCAGGTATTGATTGCGTGTGTCGCCGGGGTGGATGCCGTTGCGCTCATAGCTTTTGTTCATATACCAGCCGATGAAGTCCGAGGCATCGCGGATGCGATCCCGCTTGGCCCGGCGCTTGCCGGTTTCGCGCTGATATTGATCCCAGGTGCCGTCCAGTGCCTGGCTGAACCCATAGGCGCTGCTTTGCCGCCCCATCGGGATCACGCCCAGCACGTAACGGTGCGGGGTACGCGCGTCGTGGCGATATCGGCTTTCCTGATAAATCGTGGCCATCTGAACGTGAACCGGAACACCCCATTTCTGCTCGGTGCTTTTGAAAGCCTTGATAAAATCCGGTCGTTCGTGCGCAATGCTGCACGCGTCGTTCAGCTTGCTGGGCGGTTGTTTTGACCCGCCGCCACAGGATGCCAAAAGCAGCACCCCGAAGAGTACGATAAGAATTCTGCTCATGTGCCTCATGCCTTTTTTGTTTATTCTAGCGCAGATTGAGCTCTGAGGAAATCACAATCGCTATAAAACAATGGCAAGAATTACCGGTAACGCCGCCACGGACAGCACAGTGGACACCATGACCATGCCGGCAACGGCATCGGAATCGGCTTCAAATCGTTCTGCCAACAAATATGAGGTCACAGCGACCGGTGTACAAATTTGCAATACCAGAACGCCAAAGGCGACAGTGTCCAGATCAAACAACACCCCAATCCCCCAGCCCAACGCAAAGCAGACGATAAGTTTCAGGACTGACAGCCAGAGCGCTTGCCCCAGACTACGCGAGGTCAGGCGGGCGATTGCAACACCCACCGTGACTAACATCAGCGGAACAGCCATTTGCCCCAAAAGCTCTAACGTGTTGGTTAGAAATGTCGGAGTTTGCCACCCCTGCCACAAAAACACCGCACCCAGAATGGTCGCCCATGCCATCGGCTGGCGTAAGACCTGTCCCCATGCGCCTTTTCCGGCGACTAGGTAGATCCCATAGGTGAAAGAAAACAGCGCGGTTACAGACAGAAAGATGACCGCGTAACCCAAACCAATCTGCCCGAACGCAAAGATACATAGCGGCAGGCCAAGATTGCCGGTATTGCCGAAAATCAGCGGTGACAGGTACGTGCGCTGATCCAGTTTCAATCCGCGAACAATCAACCAGAACACCCCAGCCAGCAGAAGATTTGCGACCAGAGTTGCCGACGTGAAACGCGACAAATCTCCGCCCGGAATGTCGGTTTGCATGAGTGCAACAAAGATCAGACTGGGCATTGCCAGCGTCGTTGCAAAGCGTGTCACAAATTGCAGCCGGTATTCGAACCCCAGTTTGACCCACGTAAAGCCAATGGCCGCCAAGAGAAAAACCGGGGCCACGATTTCGAACACTGTCAGTATTAGGTTCACAGACTGTTTCCCTGAATTTCACATCAATGATTGGCATTTCGGGCCAAAAACCGTTAGTAAATGCGGTGGGGGCCGAAACAATGTTAAAGACACGCGCGAAATACGGATTGGGCCAGGTGGTCCGTCACAAGAAACACCCTTTTCGAGGGGTGATTTTTGACGTGGACCCGGAATTTTCGAACACAGAAGAATGGTACCAGGCCATTCCGGAAGACAGCCGTCCACGGAAAGAACAGCCGTTCTACCACCTGCTGGCAGAGAACGACCAATCCTTCTATGTTGCTTATGTTTCAGAACAAAATCTGGTTGCAGACTATTCTGGAGAGCCGGTCGAGCACCCGGATATCTCCAACATGTTCGGCCCGTTTGAAGACGGTGCTTACCCTCTGCATTTCCACCTGAACTAGGTTTGGCGAACCGGTCGGCATTGCACTGCCGCTGATCAGTATCCAAGGGCGCACCCATCTTTGCGCGGGTCGCTGGCACCTTCCAAAACACCGTCTTTTCGGATTCGGATCGCTTGCGCTCCTCCAAGCGGCGTTTCTGGAATTTCAATATTGTGTCCAATTTCAGACAATTGTTTCGCTACCTCTTCGGAATAGCCCCGCTCCAGCTTCAGGACATTCCCATCGAAAAAGGCACGCGGCGCGTTGATGCTTTCCTGTAGCTCCAGCCCAAAGTCCCTAAGGTTCGAAACGAAACGCGCGTGCCCGGTCGGTTGATAAGCACCGCCCATGACGCCGAATGGCATCGTGACACGGTCATTCTCGGTCAACATCCCCGGTATGATCGTGTGCATCGGGCGCTTGCCGCCAGCCAGTTCATTGGGGTGACCCGGCTGAAGCGTGAACCCCGCGCCCCTGTTCTGAAGCAAGATACCGTATTTCTCGGATGCGATCCCTGATCCAAAGCTATGAAAGATCGAATAGATCAGCGACACAGCCATAAGGTCGCGATCGACCACCGTGATATAGACCGTGTCCCTGTGAATGGCTTCCGTCAAAGGTGCTGCTGCGGGCATTGCGCCTTTTGGGTCAATCAATGCAGCCAGCCGGACCGCAACATCCAAATCAAGAAACCGCTCGGCCCGTGCGACATGATCGGGATCCGCAATGAACCGGTTGCGCGCGTCATAAGCCAGCTTGGTGGCTTCAGCCTCGATATGAACCCGTTCTGCTCCAAATGGATCCATACTGGCCAGATCGAATTGTTTTAGAATGTTCAGCAACAGGATCGCGGTCGCGCCTTGGCCGTTTGGCGGGTGTTCGACCAGATCAACACCCTTGTAGGCTCCGCGCATGGGCTGCGTTTCAGTGCACTTGGTGCAGTGAAAGTCTTCGGCGGTGTGGACACCTCCGCGTGCAGACAGGGCCCGGATCATATCCTCGGCAATGTCTCCTGAATAAAATGCGTCGCGTCCCTGACTGGCGATCCTGCGCAAGACCTCAGCCTGACCGGGGGCGCGAAAGATCTGACCGATAGCTGGTATCTGCCCTTTGATCAGATAATGGTCACGCGCAGCACCCTGTAATGTGGCCGCCCCGGTTTTCCAGTCAAACGCAACCCGGGGGGCCACCGGAACGCCAGCCTCGGCATAGTGGATTGCGGGTTCCAGAATCGCGTCCAGCCCCAATCGCCCTTCGGTTTCTGCAAGGTGACAGAAGGCGTCCACGGCACCGGGAACAGTCACCGCATCCGGACCGCTCAACGGTACAGACGACAGGCCTTTGTCCCGCAAGGGCTGCGCCCGCGCGGCGGCCGGTGCGCGACCCGATCCGTTCAATGCGCGTATCCGGTTTTCGCCCGCACGGCTGAACAAAACGAAACAATCGCCCCCCAACCCGGTCATCTGCGGTTCGCAGATGCCAAGCAGAACCGCACCTGCTATCGCGGCGTCCATGGCGTTGCCGCCGCGCTCAAGAATATCGATTGCCACTTTGGCGGCTAGCGGGTGCGACGTTGCGCACATCCCCCGCGTTGCAAAAACTTCCGACCGGCCAGGTTTGTGCAGATCACGCATGGTGGGTTCTTTCTCCTTCAAACAGGGGAAAGCTATTCTCTGATTGCCGGTTGTCCAGTCAATTCAAGTTTGGGGGGAGATCCTCGGCGCCGTTCACTGGGTGGGGGCTGTGATAATTGGCGCCGAGGGAAGCTATCTGAGCTACGAGTCACTGTATGGCGGCGATTTGCGGCGCGACAATGTTTCGAAAATGGCGTTATTGTGGCCAATTGCGGCTGATTACCCGTTCTTGTCAAAGTTAAATCGCAGGGATAGCCGATTGCACCCGTCGCGACGCTCATAACAGATGTCGCTGGTCAGTTGATGAATCAGGAACCAGCCGAACCCGCCTTCGGGCAAATCCTGAATGCGGGTTCCCAGTGGTGCCGGCGTTCCGTCTGGTGGTTCGTAGCCGGGCAATGGATGGCCCGTGTCCGAAATCAGAATGTCCAGCCGGTTTCTGTCCAATCGGCATGTCACCTGAACCCCGGCCGGGGCCACGTCCATATAGGCATGTTCCACAACGTTGTTGATTGCTTCTGCCAGTGCGATCTTGACATCGTCCGCCTTGTGCGGCGGCAACCCTCGTTTCGCCAGTCCGGCGCTGAGTTTCGCAATCCCCGCACTGGCTTCTGTTTCCGTTGCGGGAAAGCTCAATTCCAGGCAGGTCGCGTTACAAATGGGCTCCACGTTGTCGCACTCCTGCTGTTGTCACCTGTCTGGTTCCGACAGGGCGTCATCCAGTGTTGCAAACAACCTGAACACGGTATCCATGCGCGTCAGGCGAAAGACCTTTTCCACCACGGGCTGCGGGCCTGCCAGATCAAGCCTTCGGTTCAGCCCCAGTTGTTTCATGGACGCTACGATTGCGCCCAGTCCGCTTGAATCGATGAACTCGACGCCTGAAAGGTCCAGGACAACCCGATCGGCGCAGGCCTCGGTCTCTGCGCGCATGTCTTCTTTGAACTGAATGGCCATCGCAGCGTCGATCCGGTCAGAGTGAACCGTGATAATCTGTGTCGTTCCGTCTGATGTGCTGGTCAGCCCCATGGTCCGGCTGCCTCCAATCTGAAAATGAGTCGTAGAAATACGCTAGACGCGAATTCTTACCATTCGGTATTCAAGGGCCGGACGACAGGAGGATTATCCGGATGAGAGATGTTGTTATTGCAGGTGCTGCCAGAACACCAATGGGTGGTTTTCAGGGCATGTTCGACGGTGTCGCAGCATCCGAGCTTGGCGGCGCAGCGATTCGTGCCGCGTTAAAGCAGGCAGGGGCGCAGACGGTTGACGAGGTGTTGATGGGATGTGTCCTGCCCGCAGGTCAGGGGCAGGCACCGGCGCGCCAGGCGGGTTTCGCGGCGGGTTTAGGCGAGGAGGTTCCTGCCACCACGCTGAACAAGATGTGTGGTTCCGGGATGAAGGCGGCGATGATGGCCTTCGACCAGATCGCATTGGGTCTTGCGGACACAATGGTCGCCGGAGGGATGGAGAGCATGACCAACGCGCCCTACCTGCTGCCGAAAATGCGGGGCGGTGCGCGCATCGGTCATGGTCAGGTGATCGACCACATGTTCCTTGACGGGCTGGAAGACGCCTATGACAAGGGCCGCCTGATGGGAACCTTTGCCGAAGACTGCGCCGAGGCGTATCAGTTCACCCGCGAAGCGCAGGATGAATATGCCTTGAAATCCTTGTCCAACGCACTTTCCGCGCAAGAAAGCGGTGCTTTCGAGGGCGAGATCGTCCCCGTCACAGTGCGCACGCGTAAGGGTGAGGTCGTACAGGTCACTGATGAGCAACCCAAATCCGCCCGTCCCGAGAAAATTCCGACACTGAAACCGGCTTTCCGCAAGGACGGGACAGTGACCGCCGCCAATTCCTCGTCAATATCCGACGGCGCGGCGGCGCTTGTTCTGGCATCGGCTGAGGTGGCAGAAGCGCAAGGATTGACAATTCGGGCCCGGATTCTGGGACATGCCAGCCATGCTCAAGCGCCCGGACTTTTCACGACTGCACCGGTTCCGGCGGCGCAAAAGCTTCTGTCCCGCATCGGTTGGAACAAGGATGATGTCGACCTGTGGGAGGTCAACGAAGCCTTCGCAGTTGTGCCGATGGCTTTCATGCACGAAATGGGATTGCCGCGCGACAAGGTAAACGTAAATGGCGGGGCCTGCGCCTTAGGCCATCCTATTGGCGCATCTGGCGCCCGTATTATGGTCACTTTGTTGAACGCGCTCGAGAAACGAAATCTCAAGCGGGGGGTTGCTGCAATCTGTATCGGCGGCGGTGAAGGAACAGCTATCGCGATCGAACGCATTTGACCCTTCATCTTTTTCGAAATACTCCGGGGGTTCGGGGGCGGCGCCCCCGAGTTTTCCAAGGGGTTCGGGACCTATGACCGTCGATTACAGCGCGCTGGCAAGTACAATTGCAGCATTGACCGAAGGCGAAACCGATCAGGTTGCCCTGATGGCTACCGTTGCTTGCGAGGTCCACTATTCCGACGACCGTTTCGACTGGACCGGGTTTTACCGGGTGACAGAACCGGGCTTGCTTAAAATTGGCCCGTATCAAGGTGGCCATGGCTGCCTCGTCATCCCGTTCGAACGCGGCGTCTGCGGGGCGGCAGCGCGCACCGGCGAAGTGCAACTGGTGCCCGACGTGGACGCGTTTCCGGGTCACATCGCCTGCGCCTCGTCCACCCGATCCGAACTGGTTCTGCCGGTCCGGAACGCATCGGGCGAGCTGATTGCAGTTTTCGACATCGACAGCAATCAACCCGACGCGTTCTCAACCGAAGACGCGGATAACCTGTCCGCGATCCTGTCAAAGACCTTCGCGCAAGCCTGATTGATTTTCGGTCTGTACAAGGTGCGTCTACCGGTTTCCTCTTTTCGATTTCGCTCGGGGTTTGATAAAACAGGAAAGCCCGAACCGTATTGGATTAACCATGGTCCCAGGCCATTTCCGAACTCCGCGCCTCTCGGTTCGCAACTGGAAGGTTGAACTCGCCGATCCGCGATTGCGGGTTCGGCTTGAAGATGATCTTGTCACGCTTCTGACCCCTGAGGTCCTGAAACACCTGCCGCCCCCGATGCAGTTGCAGGGCCGGGAGATTTCGAACTGGATTGATGAAAGACGTGCTGAAAGCGATATTCTGCTTGCGCGCCAAAGCCGCGGTAACCACCTGATCGGCCTCATGGTGTTGGCCATGAGTTCTGACACCGAGGCAATTCCAAGCCTTCACATCGGCTATTTGATTGCTCAAACCGCTTGGGGGAATGGTTACGCCCCCGAGTTGCTGCAAGGCTTGCAGGACGCATTGACGCCTGGGCCTGCCGTGCGTCTCATTGCCGGGGTCGGGCGTGACAATCCAGGTTCAGCCCGCGTTCTGGAAAAAACAGGCTTTACGCTTTGGCCGGAGCGCGCCTCGGACACCGCCGATATTTATGTTTACCATATTAGCTGAGTGACCGAGCCGTCAGGGCATAGCCAATCCGGAATATGGATCCACGTGAAAAAATGCTTGGAAATTTCATGGAATCGAGTCATCGTGAAAAAAGAGGTGAAATTTTCACGAGCGTTGGAGCTATCCTTGAACAGTCAGGCCCCGCAAAGTGCGACACTCGGTGCTGATATCCGCGCGCTGCGCAAGGCGCGAGGATTGACGCTGAGTGATATCGCGATCCGGTTGGACAGGTCTGTGGGCTGGCTCAGCCAGGTTGAGCGTGACATGTCCGAGCCGTCGATCTCGGACCTGAGGCAGATCGCCGAATGCCTTGGCGTCCCCATGTCGATGTTGTTTGCGCATTCGGCGGCACCGGCGGACGAGCAGGGATATGTCGTGCGTGCCGGCTCGCGCCGCCCCATGGGGTCGGGCGAGGAAGGGTTGATCGAAGAGCTGCTCTCGCCGGATCTGACCGATGATTTTGAAATGGTGCATTCCACCTTCAAACCCAACTCGCAGATGCAGACACCGGCCAATCGCCCGACACAGGAAGTCGGATACATGATCTCGGGCAAGCTGGACCTGACAATCGGGGGACGCGCGTTCACGGTTGGGCCGGGTGACAGCTTTCGATTCCGACATGAACCCTATCAATGGGCCAACCCTTATGATGAGCCCGCTGTAGCCATCTGGGTTATCGCCCCGCCGGTTTATTGATGTCGTTCGAGGCCTGGACCATATTCGCGTTGTTCTGGGTGGTTTTCGTGACCACCCCGGGTCCGAACGCGGTCAATTGCATCTCGAACGGGATGAGCCTTCCGTTTCCAAGGGCAATGCTAGGCGTATTGGCTATTCTCACGCAGGCCAGCGCCTTTCTGATCCTGTCTGCGCTGGGTGTGACCGCCCTGATCGCTGCATCGCCGACCGGGTTCTTTGTCGCCAAGTTGATTGGCGCGGGATTTTTAATCTGGTTGGGGATTCGCGGCTGGATGAATGCGACAAGACCCGCACCAGCCTCCGAGCGTCCGGCGCGACATGTCTATCTGCACGCGCTTGCGGTGGCCACGATCAATCCCAAAAGCGTCGCCGGATACCTGGCCGCGTTTTCGCAGTTCGTTCAGCCCGAGGTTCCGATCTGGCAGCAGATGGGGGTTATCATGCCGACCGCGCTGGTCATCACCACACTCAGCTACACCGGCTTTACGGCGCTGGGTGCCTTGATGGGCAGGGCAGCGCTGGGCGCGGTGTTCAATATCTGGGTGCGCCGGATCATGGCGGCCTGTTTTGTCATCTACGGTGTGTTGTTGGGGACCAGCACCACACCCGCAATAAGGGGGTAGTCAGATGCACAAAGGATCCTGCCTTTGCGGCTCGGTCGCGTTCACGATCGACGGAGACCTGTCGCCACCTTCGGTCTGCCATTGCGGACAGTGCCGCAGACAGTCGGGCCATGTCTGGGCTTCGACTTCGACCCATAAGGACAACCTGAGTTTCTCGGCCAGTGACACACTCAGCTGGTATTGCGCGTCTGACATCGCCCGGCGCGGATTTTGCAGCAAATGTGGCTCGTTCCTCTTCTGGCAACACAACCAGGAAGACACGATTTCGATTTCCATGGGCGCGCTGGACGCACCCACAGGTCTTTCGCTCTCGAAGCACATCTTTGTGGCTGACAAGGGCGACTACTACGACATCACGGACGATCTGCCTCAAGAGGCACAGTAACAAGGATCAAAAACGCATGAGTGATTTTCCAACAAAAGCCCGCGTGGTCATAATCGGTGGCGGTGTGGTGGGGGCTTCCTCGCTGTATCACCTTGCCAAGAAAGGCTGGACCGATTGTGTTCTGCTGGAAAAGAACGAACTGACTGCCGGGTCGACCTGGCATGCGGCAGGGAACGTTCCGACCTTTTCGACCTCATGGGCGATCATGAACATGCAGCGCTACTCGACCGAGCTGTATGCGCGTCTGGGCGAGGAAGTCGATTACCCGATGAACTACCACCAGACCGGTTCGATCCGACTGGCGCATTCGAAAGAACGTGTGCAGGAATTCGAGCGCGCCATGGCGATGGGCCGCTATCAGGGGATTCCGATGGAAATGTGGACCCCGGAAGAAGCGAAAGAGCGTTATCCCTTCCTGGAAACGCATGACCTTGAAGGTGTTCTCTACGATCCGACGGATGGCGACATCGATCCGGCGCAGCTGACCCAGGCGCTGGCCAAAGGCGCGCGCGATATGGGGCAGAAGATCATCCGTTTCTGCCCGGCGACTGGCGTGACGCAGCATGATGACGGCACCTGGACCGTGCACACGGACAAAGGCGATATAGCCTGTGACTATGTTGTGAACGCAGCCGGGTACTATGCGCAGCGCGTGGGCGAATGGTTCAAGCCCTTCGGTGGCCGCACCGTTCCGGCAATGGTCATGAGCCACCAGTACCTGCTGACCGATGAAATCCCCGAGATCGAAGCATGGACCAAGCAAAGCGGTGCCAAGCTGCCGCTGCTGCGTGATGTGGATGTCTCGTACTACCTGCGGCAGGAAAAGAACGGCTTCAACCTTGGTCCTTACGAGCCCAACTGCAAGGGCCACTGGATGACCGAAGACGATCCGATGCCGGATGATTTCAGCTTTCAGCTGTGGAATGACGATCTGGACCGCATCGAAGATATCGTCACCGATGCGATGGAGCGGGTGCCGCTGATGGCAACCTCGGGCGTTGGACGCGTCATCAACGGGCCGATCCCCTATGCGCCTGACGGGCTGCCGCTGATCGGCCCGATGCCCGGTGTGAAAAACGCGTTCGAGGCGCATACTTTCACCTTCGGCATCGCGCAGGGCGGTGGCGCAGGCAAGGTTCTGGCCGAGTGGGTCGTTGATGGCGCGACCGAATGGGATATGTGGGCCGTCGATCCGCGCCGCTATACCGATTACACCGATCAGGATTATTGCAACCAGAAAGGCATGGAAGTTTATGGCAACGAATATGCCATGCACTTCCCGCACCATGAATGGCCTGCCGCACGAGACAAGAAGCTGTCGCCCGTGCATGACAAGGTGATCGCGCACGGCGGTGTCATGGGGGCCTATAGCGGCTGGGAACGCGCCAACTGGTTTGCACAGCCCGGCGATGACACCTCGCTGGACGCGACCCATACTTGGGGTCGGTCCGGACCGTGGGAACAGCGGATCAAGGAAGAATGTGAGGCCGTGCGCGATCATTGTGGCGTGTTGGACCTGCCGGGCTTCTCGCGGTTCAAAATACAGGGGCCGGGTGCTGATGAATGGCTGCGCGGTCTGGTTGCAGGGGCATTGCCCAAGATTGGTCGGGTTGGGCTGGTTTACTTCGCAGATGACCGCGGGCGTATCCTGACCGAAATGTCGGTCACGCGCGAGGCCGAAGACCTGTTCGTTCTGGTCACTGCAGCGACCGCGCAATGGCATGACCGTGAATGGCTTGTGCGTCACATACCTGCCGATGCCGAGTTCACGCTGGAAGACTGGACAACGCGGATGAGCACGCTGATCGTTACCGGGCCTCGATCTCGGGACATTCTCAGCAAAGTTACCGAGGCCGATCTGACCTTGCCGTGGCTCAGCTTTCAGGAAAGCGAAATCAAAGGCGGATGGGTCGCTCTGCTGCGTGTCTCATTCGCTGGTGAGCTGGGCTGGGAAGTTCACGCTGAAAATGCGGATATGCCTGCGATCTACGACGCGATCATCGATGCCGGTGCCAAGCCGTTCGGGATGTATGCGCTGAACTCGCTGCGAATCGAAAAGGGGTACCGCGCCTGGAAGGGCGATCTGTCGACCGACTATTCCCTGCTTGAAGGCGGGTTGGAACGGTTCGTCAAGCTGGACAAACCGCAGGACTTCCCGGGCAAGGCCGCAATCCTGAACGAAAAGCAGCAAGGCGTGAAAAAGTCCTTCGTCACCCTGACCGTTGATGCGGGCGATTGTGACGCGCCGTATATGTCCTGCATCTGGCATGGCGATGAGATCGTGGGCGAAACCACATCCGGCGCATGGGGCTACCGTGTTGGTAAATCCATCGCGCTGGGCATGATCCGGGCCGAGCTTGCCAATCCCGGAACTGAGCTAGAGGTCGAAATCTACGGTCAGAAATGCCGCGCTGTTGTAGAGCTGGATCAACCGCTCTGGGATCCCGAGAACGAGCGGTTGCGGGCGTGACGCGTTTGGCGACCATGTCCGGCGTCTATCTGACCGGCCATGGCGGGCCAGAGGCGCTGGAATGGCGCGACGATATCCCAGTCCCGGCCCCTGGGCCGGGGCAGGTGCTTGTTCGGGTCGCCGCGGCAGGTGTCAATAACACGGATATCAACACGCGGATCGGCTGGTATTCATCGAATGTCACCGGCGGGACGGATGCCGTCGATCAGGATGTTGAAGCCGGAGGGTGGGGCGGTGCACTGAACTTTCCCCGCATTCAGGGCGGCGATCTGTGCGGGATCGTTGAAAAGGTCGGGCCAAACACGGGGTTCAAAAAAGGCCAGCGTGTGACTTGTCCGATCAACCTGCCGCGTCCGAGCCCAAGAAACCCTCAGGGCTTTATTGCGCTTGGGTCTGAGATTGATGGGGCCTTTGCCCAACACTGTCTGGTTGAAGCAAATGACCTTTATGACGTAAGTGCATCACCCCTTTCAGACGTGGAAATTGCGGCTATTCCCTGTGCCTTTGGTACTGCCGAAAACCTCCTGACCCGCGCAGGCGTGACGTCTGGGCAAAAAGTTCTGATCACCGGTGCGTCAGGCGGCGTCGGTCTGGCGGCGGTGCAGCTTGCTGCGCTACGCGGTGCATCGGTTTGGGGTGTGACGGCGGCAGCGAAGGCAGAGGTCGTCAAATCCCAAGGCGCGTTGGGCACATTTGGCCGGGATGAGCTGCCACCGCAGGATATGTTCGACGCGGTCATAGATGTGGTTGGCGGGCCCGCATGGGTATCGCTGATCCTTGCCCTGAAACCCGGCGGGCACTACGCCGTTTCTGGGGCGATCGCCGGTCCGATTGTCGAGGCTGATCTGCGGGACATCTATTTGCGCGACATCACCATTCACGGCTGCACGCATCAGGCACCCGAAGTCTTTGGCCGCCTTGTGGAGTTGATGAATACCGGACGGATCAAACCACTGGTTTCCCGAACCTACCCGTTGAAGGATATCACCCGCGCACAGGCTGATTTTCAGGCAAAGACCCTTCCGGGTAAACTCGTACTGCTGCCTTAAGGAGCAAGGACATGACAAAGATCACACTGTTGGACGGTTCAATCGGACAGGAACTGGTCAAACGCAGCGGAGACCGGGCGACGCCGCTATGGTCCACGCGTGTGATGATCGACCACCCTGATCTGGTCAGCGCGGTGCATGGCGACTATTTCCGTTGTGGTGCCACGGTTGCCACCACCAATACCTATGCAGTCCACCGCTCACGCCTGGTGCGGGTGGGGATGGAGGACCAGATGCCCGCCCTTGTCGACACTGCCCTGACACAGGCCGAACGTGCCCGTACTGAGACTGGGGGGCGGATTGCCGGGTCTCTGGGGCCGCTTCTGGCATCTTACCGACCCGACCTGAATCCCGACCCGGCAGAAGCGGCGGAAAAGTTCGCTGAACTTGTGGCCTTGATGGCTGCGCGCGTCGATCTGTTTCTGATCGAGACAGTATCTTCGGTGCAGGAGGCCGAGGGCGCGCTGCGTGGAACGACCGGATGTGGCAAACCAGTCTGGCTGTCATTCACGGTCAATGACGACGATGGCCGTCGCCTCAGGTCCGGCGAACCACTCAGGGATGTCGCGCCTTTGGTAGAAGAGTTTTCGCCTGACGCGCTGCTGATCAATTGTTCGCGCCCCGAAGCGATCCCGGCTGCTCTGGAAATCCTGTCCACTATGAACAAGCCCTATGGTGCTTACGCCAACGGCTTTACACATATTTCAGATGAGTTTCTAAAGGACGCGCCGACAGTGGATGCGTTGGATCAACGCCATGATCTTGGTCCCGATGCCTATGCGGATCACGTCATGCGTTGGGTCGATCAGGGGGCTACGATTGTCGGCGGGTGCTGCGAAATTGGCCCGAACCACATCGAAGCGCTGGCCAAACGGTTGTGTGCTGCCGGGCACGAGATCGTCTAAGGTGACAGCGATGAGGAAAGTTGCTTCTGATTCACCGCAGGCGATACAGCAACATTTCGATATTCTGGTCGCACCCGGATTTGTGCTGCTTGAACTGGCCTCATTGGTCGAGGTTCTCAGGCTGGCAAATCGTGTGTGTCCGAAGCCGCCGTTCACTTTTGCCTATCGGTCGCTCAGAGGTGGCCCGATCTCCAGCAGCAGCGACGCGGTGGTGCAAACGGAACCCGTGCAGAACCAGCCTAAGGCGAATTATCTTTTCGTGATCGGCAATTCTGACCCGGATCACCCGGACTTGTCTTTGGGGCGGGTGGTGTCGGACTATACTTTCCGCGATGCCAAGGTGTTTCTGCTGGCGGAAGCGGCCAGCCGGTATATCGACGAACAGGGTTCAGACGATTTGGCAACCCATTGGGAGAATGCCTCGTTCCTGCGGGAACGCGGGGCCCGGTTTGAAGCCAAGCTGTCGATTGCAACCGAACAGGGCGCTGTTGTGACCTGTGCCGGAATGGAGGCGACAACAGATATCGCGCTGGCAGTGATCGGTCGCCATATCTCAGGGCCTGCAAAGATGACCGTGGCGGACATCATGTTGCATGAAAACATCCGGGATTTCGCCTCGATGCAGCCATTTTCGGGGGTAAAGTTGACCGCGACCGGAGATGTGAAGCTGGATCAGTGCATCAAGCTCATGCAGGCCAATATCGAAGACCCTCTGCCGATCAATCAGATCGTCGAATCGCTGCAACTGTCGAACCGCTCACTCGAGCGTAAGTTCAAAACCTTCTTTGGCACCACGCCCAACGGATTCTATCGCGAAATGCGGCTCGCCAAGGCCAATAACCTGCTTCTGAACACCACTATGAGCGTTCGCGAAATCGGATTGGCCTGTGGTTTTCCGAACGGGTTTTCCTCTGTTTACAAAAGCTTCTTCGGGGTCACGCCTTTTGTCGTTCGGCGGGAAAAGCGGGCCGCGACACATCGGTGAAAAATGCTGATCTTGTGACGTTTTTGGTGCATTTGTTGTCGATCTTCCGTGGCAGTTTACGCCAAACCTGACACAGCGGAGATTTCAGGATGGTTGATCTTCCCAGCAAGGCCCGAGTGGTCATCATCGGTGGCGGCGTCATCGGATGTTCGGTCGCCTATCATCTGACCAAGAAGGGCTGGACCGATGTTGTTCTGCTAGAACGCAAGCAACTGACCAGCGGCACCACCTGGCACGCGGCGGGCCTGATCGGGCAACTGCGCGCGTCTTCCAACATGACCAAACTGGCGCGCTATTCCGCAGAGCTCTATCTGGGCCTTGAGGAAGAGACCGGTGTCGCTACCGGCCTGCGTCAGGTTGGATCCGTTTCGGTCGCCCTGACCAGTGAGCGGTTGGAAGAGCTTCACCGAAATGCGGCAATGGCCCGCGCCTTTGGCGTTCCGGTCGAAGAGCTTTCTCCGACTGAAGTCAAAGAGCGATATGAGCACATCAACCTCGACGGCGTGGCAGGTGGCGTCTGGTTGCCAACCGATGGCCAGGCAGATCCTGCTAATATTGCCTTGGCGTTGGCCAAGGGTGCGCGTCAACGCGGTGGGGTGATCAAGGAACGGGTGAAGGTGACCGGGATTTCCCGGCGCGGACGGCGTGCAACCGGTGTCGACTGGGTCAGTGATGATGGGCAAACCCAAGGGCATATCGCCTGCGATATGGTTGTTAACTGCGCGGGAATGTGGGGACACGAGGTAGGCAAGATGGCTGGCGTGAATGTGCCGCTGCATGCCTGCGAACATTTCTACATCGTCTCTGAACCCATTGAAGGGTTGAGCCAGATGCCGGTTCTGCGGGTGCCAGATGAATGCGCCTACTACAAGGAAGATGCAGGCAAAATGATGCTGGGCGCATTCGAGCCCAATGCCAAACCCTGGGCCATGAACGGTATTCCCGACAGCTTCGAGTTCGACCAATTGCCCGAAGATTTCGACCACTTCGAGCCGATCCTCGAAGCGGCCTGCAACCGGATGCCTATGCTGTCCGAGGCGGGTATTCACACCTTCTTCAACGGCCCTGAATCCTTTACTCCCGACGACGCCTATCACCTGGGTCTGGCGCCTGAGATGGACAATGTCTGGGTCGCGGCCGGGTTCAACTCGATCGGTATCCAGTCCGCCGGTGGCGCGGGCATGTCCCTGGCCGAGTGGATGGATACCGGTGAAAAGCCCTTTGATCTGGGCGATGTTGATATCGGACGGATGCAGCCGTTTCAGGGCAATAAGAAATACCTTTATGAACGCTCAAAAGAAACGTTGGGGCTGCTCTACGCCGACCACTACCCCTATCGCCAAAAAGCTACGGCACGCGGTGTGCGCCGAACCCCGTTCCACCATCACCTGAAAGAACAGGGCGCCGTTTTTGGTGAAATCGCTGGTTGGGAACGGGCCAATTGGTACGCGAATGAAGGGCAGGAGCGCGAATACCAGTACAGCTGGAAGCGCCAGAACTGGTTCGAGAATTCCGCTGCCGAGCACAGAGCCGTGCGCGAGAATGTGGGCATGTATGACATGTCTTCTTTCGGCAAGATTCGCGTGGAAGGCCCTGATGCCAAAAAGTTCATGAACTACATCGGCGGGGGTGACTACTCAGTCCCTATCGGCAAGATCGTCTATACGCAGTTTTTGAACCGCACAGGCGGGATCGAAGCAGACGTCACCGTGACCCGCCTGACCGAAACCGCCTATCTGGTCGTGACCCCCGCAGCCACACGCTTGGCGGATCAGACATGGATGATGCGCCATGTCGGGGATTTCAACGTGGTCATTACAGATGTCACAGCGGGTGAAGGCGTTCTCGCTGTCATGGGTCCAAACGCCCGGGCTCTGCTGGAAAAGGTCTCGCCCAACGATTTCACAAACGCGACCAACCCCTTTGGTACTGCCCAGCAGATCGAGATCGGAATGGGCCTGGCCCGTGCACATCGCGTGACCTATGTGGGTGAGCTTGGGTGGGAAATCTATATTTCCTCAGACATGGCGGGCCACGTCTTTGAGACCCTGTATGAGGCTGGTCAGGACATGGGGCTGAAGCTGTGTGGTATGCACATGATGGACAGCTGCCGGATCGAAAAAGGTTTCCGGCATTTCGGCCACGATATCACCTGTGAGGATCACGTGGTTGATGCTGGTCTTGGCTTTGCCGTCAAGGTGGACAAAGGGTGTGATTTCATCGGGCGTGAGGCGGTGATTGCACGAAAAGAAAGCGGCCCGAAAAGCCGTCTGGTACAGTTCCGTCTGACCGACCCTGAACCGCTGTTGTTCCACAACGAGCCGATCGTGCGTGATGGCGAATATGTCGGCTACCTGAGTTCCGGCAATTACGGTCATAGCCTCGGTGGTGCCGTCGGAATGGGCTATGTCCCGTGCGAAGGTGAAAAGGCCGCAGACGTTCTGGGTTCAACCTATGAGATCGATGTTTGCGGCGTGAAGGTTAAAGCCGAAGCATCGCTTAAACCGATGTATGACCCGAAATCCGAACGGGTGAAGGTCTGACAGACAGGGCAGGGGGCTCTGCCCCCACCGCCCGTGCCGGGCGACTCCCCCGGGATATTTGGAGCCAAGTGAAGCAAGAGATCCGCACTTCATCTGGCCTAAAATATCCCGGAGCGAGAGGCAGAGCCTCGCATTTTTGGGGGCAATAGCTGCGGTCAGCTAACTTATCACAAATCTTTATGTGACACTTCACTGTTTTCAGAGTTTTCAATCCGTTCAGTTCTGCCGTAAACGAAACCGGTATCAACCGGAGACCCTTCGTGACAGCCTCGCCTTTATCACCTCAGAATGAAGACACGCCCAAAGGTCTGGCTTTGGCTGTCACGGCGTATGTCCTGTGGGGATTTCTGCCTCTTTACATGAAGGCGATGGATCACATTGGACCGGTCGAGGTGGTGGCGCATCGGGTTATCTGGTCTGTTCCGGTTGCAGGTTTGCTGCTGGTCGCACTGGGGCGCACCCGGGACTTGAAGGCGGCACTCGGTAATCCCCGGATGTTGGCCATGGCGGCTTTGACGGCGGCGCTGATTTCCGTGAACTGGGCGATCTATGTTTGGGCGATCTCGACGGGGCACGCGCTGGACGCGGCGTTGGGGTATTACATCAACCCGCTGTTCAGTATTGCGTTGGGCGCAATTCTGCTGCGTGAGCCCCTGACACGGACCCAACTGTTCGCGGTGGGGCTTGCCGCGTTGGGCGTTCTTGTACTTGTTCTCGAGGCTGGGCGGTTGCCCTGGGCGGCGCTTGGTTTGATGGTAAGCTGGGGGTTCTACGCGTTTTTCAAACGTTCACTGCCGATAGGACCAAACCAAGGTTTCCTGCTTGAGGTTCTGATCCTTTTGATCCCGGCCTTGGCTTATGTCACCTGGCTGGGCGTGCAAGGCACAGGTCATTTTGGCGTAGCGATGTCTGATACCGTATTGTTGTCCTGCGCCGGTATCGTCACGGCGGTGCCATTGTTGGTCTATGCGAACGGGGCCAAGCTGGTGCGCCTGTCGACAATGGGTATCCTGCAATACATTGCGCCGACTATGATTTTCATTACAGCCATCACTCTGTTCGGTGAGAAGATCGACACCGGACGTATGATCGCATTCCCCCTGATCTGGGTGGCTTTGGTCATTTACTCGATCCCATTGATCCGGCAGGCGCGGGCTCAGGCCTGAAGCAACAGGCGTGCTGCGGCATCTGCCCACAGCGCAAAGGCCCGGGGGCTTGGGTGATAGCCGTCCGGTGCCGCCAGGGCCGGGTCGTCGGGCAGATCAAGCCTCAGGTGCTGCACATGGGGATGGACGGACACAACCTGTTGCAACGCATTATCCAGCCGTGCAGCCTGACGGCCAAGCACCCAGGCCAATGGATGTGGCAGGGCCGGAAACCTGTTCATTTGCGGAACGCCGGTGATGATTATACGCCGCGCCCCCAGTTCGTTTGACAGGATGTTGATAAGCTGCGCCTGGCGATCCGCAAATGTGCGGCAAGAGACGGCGCGGGTGACGTCATTCACCCCCAAAGCCGTGACCACCGCATCGAATTCGCCCTTTATGCCCCTCAGGTGGTCGATCGTATCCAGCGTCGTGTACCCTGTGGTGGCCGCAAGTTGCCACTCGACCGTGTGATGTCTGGCCAGCCGGTCCACAAGCTGCCCCGACAAGGCCTGCGCCTGAGTTCCCGCGCCCACTCCGGCCGCCGAGCTATCGCCGGTGATCAGCAGACGCAGGCGGGGGCCACGCCCTGATCGGCCCTCTCGCGGGCCAGTGGGCTCCGGCAAAAGCCGGGCGTTACGGCGCACCAAAAGGGCTTGCGTGGCCAGAACGGGCAACAAGGGCACACGTAGAACCTGGTCGGGTGCTATCAGGGTGCGCATCATCAGGTCACGTCAGGGCGTTTTTGAATTCCAGAAAACGAGCGTCAGTCATCACGCGCGCCATCATCGCCTCGCGCAAAGCGCCGACTGTTTTGTAAGGGCGCATGGCGACTTCGAAGATTTTGATCAAACCGTCCTCGTTCAGCGTAATGAGGTCAACGCCAATGCCGTCCAGATCTCCAATCTTGCATTGAAACTCCAGCGCCCAATCGTTGCCAGCGCCCATAATCCGGCGATACCGGAAGTCGGAAAAGACCTGCCCGACATGGCCAAGAACGGCAGCCACAGGTGCGCGCCCGGTCCAGGTGCTGAAATAGGTTGGTGGCAGGAACTGCACATCTTCGGCCAGCAGATCGTGGATCAGCGCCTCATCGCCCTTGGCGACAACCTCTTGCAGTCGTTCAATTGTCGGGTGCATGTCCTGTCCTCCTGCGCAGAAGTTCACCGATCATGACCGGGCGCGCAAGGACGACGTTGCGGGAAGAAGCGCGCTGAGATAGGCAGGCCCGCATGAGCGAAACCTATGCCCCCCCACAAACCGCGCTGGACGTGCTGCACGAAGATGCGCAGCTGATTGTGGTGAACAAACCGTCGGGTCTGCTTTCCGTGCCGGGGCGGGGCGATCATCTGGCTGATTGCCTTCTGACACGCGTGCAGGCGGCTTTCCCTCAGGCGTTGCTTGTGCATCGACTGGACCGGGACACATCAGGTGTCATGGTTTTTGCCCAAACACCCCATGCGCAAAGGCATCTGAGTATGCAGTTCGAGAAGCGGCAGACCCGGAAAACCTATATTGCCCGTGTCTGGGGGCGGATGGAGCCAAAGACCGGCACGGTTGACCTGCCGTTGATCGTGGACTGGCCCAACCGGCCCAGACAAATGGTGTGTCATGATACGGGCAAACCTGCGGTCACCGATTGGCGCGTTGTGAAACATGAGGGCGAGACCTCTCGCTTGCGTATGTTTCCCAAAACCGGGCGGTCTCATCAGCTGCGCGTTCATATGCAGGCATTGGGTCACCCGATCCTGGGCGATCCGTTCTATGCAACAGGTGCGGCGAGGGAGTTCCCCAGATTGATGCTGCATTCCGAAGAATTACGCCTGAAGCATCCTGAGGGCGGGCATTCGTTGAAGTTTCGCGCCCAGCCCGATTTCTGATCTCAGGCAATTCTGGCCCACAGCATCTTCAGGTTGCCCAGCGAAATGCGTCTTGTTCGTTTCGTCGAAACCGATTGGCGGCGATGGCTCTCCTGCGCGATCTCACGTTCAATCTCGAAAGCCCGCAGTGTGTGGTCCTGTGACCATTGGCCAAGTTTCAGTGTCATCATGACGTGGTTGTCGAGGTGCGGCATTTCTTGGCTCCTTGTGTGATATCCACCCATTATCGCGCTTCACTACTGACAGCATGTTGTCAGTGGGGTGTGCTAGGGTGTCAGCAGAGTGTCAGGAGAATGCGATGCGCCGTTCGACCCGTTTGTTTGAAATCATCCAGATCTTGCGGGCCGCAAGTGCGCCGGTCACGGCAGAAGCACTGGCCACCCGGCTAGAGGTGTCCATCCGCACCGTCTATCGTGACATTGCCGAATTGCAGGCCCAGCGAACACCCATCGAAGGTGAGGCCGGTGTCGGTTACATGATGCGGCGCGGTTACGATCTGCCGCCTCTGAATTTCGACGCGGAAGAGGTTGAAGCCCTGTGGGTTGGCCTGTCTCTTCTGGCGCGCACCGGCGACAGCCACCTGCAGCGCGCCGCCAGTCGGATCTGTCAGAAGATCGATGCGCTGCATAGCCCGACTGATTGGTTGCAGGTTTCACCCTGGGGGGCTCCGGCGGATGATCCCGAGAAGGGGTGTGTTTCTGTTTCGCATTACCGCGAAGCTATTCGGGCAGAACGGAAAATCCGCATCACTTACGTAGATGGTGAAGGCGAACAAACCATCCGCGTGGTGCGCCCACTGGCGCTGATCTATCACGTCGAATGTACGTTGCTGGCAGGGTGGTGCGAGATGCGAAACGGCTTTCGCCATTTCAGAACCGATCGCATCTGGTCCAGTGAATTCACTGACGAAGGATTTCTGGGGCAAGGTAAATCTTTGCGCGATCTCTGGCAGGAGCAACAGCTCGCGGGCACCTTTGCGGAACCGGTATGAATGGCCTTTGGCGGGTATTCGCCGATTTCACCGCATTGTTGCTTGAGCCTGTGAGCAAGCGCAGTGATATACTGGGTGAAATGGATCAAGCCCGAAGAACGGGTACCGGAGCAGAAGGTGATATCATGACGATTTCAAAGTTTTTCCTGGCGACAGGCTTGTGTTCAATCATGGCCGTGACGGCCTGTACCGATCCGGGCACCCTGACCGTTCAGAACGACCCCAACAAAAACACCAAGCAGGGTGCGGTTCTAGGCGGCCTTATCGGTGCGGGTGTCGGCGCGATTGCCAATAATTCGAACCCGGGTCTTGGGGCGCTGGCCGGTGCCGCCATTGGTGCCACAGGTGGCGGTCTGATCGGCAACCAGTTGGACAAGCAGGCTGCGGAATTGCGTCAGCAACTGGCAAATGACGGGATTACCATCGTCAATGCGGGTGACCGGCTGATCGTGACTGTTCCGAATGACATTACGTTTGACACGGACAGCTCGACCGTGCGCCCGGCGCTGCGGGCGGATCTGGTGAAAGTGGGCCAAAACCTTGTCAACTATCCCAACTCGAACGTGCAGATCATCGGTCATACCGACAGCGATGGTGACGCGTCTTATAATCAGGGATTGTCCGAGCGTCGCGCAAACGCGGTCGCGGATATCCTGCAAGCCAATGGTGTCAGCTACAGCCGTATCAGAACCTACGGTCAGGGTGAAAACAACCCGGTCGCGTCCAACCTGACGCCGCAAGGAAAAGCGCAAAACCGTCGGGTTGAGATTGTTGTGGTCCCCAGCGGAAACGCGTGATCCTGAAACGCAGGCCCGTTCGGGCCCGGCCCCTGTTGCGCAATGACTGTGCGTCAATGGGGGTTTGGTCAGGGCCAATCTCGGTCTAACTATTGGGAAACACTGAAACGGAGTTGTCCCTGATGTCTCAACCGACCCTGCTTGGCCTGTCCGGCTCCCTGCGCAAGGGCGCGACGAACCGCAAACTGCTGCGCGAAGCGGCCCGGTTGTTCGACCCTGTCAGCTATACCGAAGCAGACCTGAACCTGCCGCTTTATGATGGCGATCTGGAGGATGCCGAAGGGATACCGGCACCTGTTCAGATGCTGGCCGACCAGATCGGGCAGGCGGATGCGGTGATCATCTCGACGCCCGAGTACAACAAAGGGCCTTCGGGAGTTCTGAAAAACGCACTGGACTGGGTCAGCCGGACGAAAGGCAATCCATGGGCGAGCAAGCCGGTTGCTGTAATGTCGGCTGCGGGTGGCCGCGCGGGTGGGGAAAGGGCACAGATGATCCTGCGCGCCTGCATGGTGCCCTTTCAGCCCCGCATCTTGCAGGGTCCGGAAATCCACCTCGCCGACAGTTCGAATGAGTTCGACGATCAGGGAAGGTTGTTATCCGAGCGATACGAAAACTCGCTGCACATGCTGATGCAGAAACTCAGGGCCGAGGCCGGTTTCTGAGCTTGGACTGCCCATATGTTGGAACAGCGTCAAAGCGATATCCTTGACCCGGCCCGTGCAGCGTCGTTTCAGGTTGCGTTGGGCTCTGAGCCAACAATTGCCAAAGGCTCAGCTCTGCCGCCATTCTTCCATCAGCTCTATTTCTGGGCGCCGCAACCGCCTGCCGAGCTGGGGCGGGATGGGCATCCCAAGGTGGGTGGCCTGATCCCGGATATGGGATTGCCCCGCAGAATGTGGGCCGGTGGGCAATTGGAATATCATGCACCGCTGATCGCGGGTGTCCCTGCTGACAGGACATCGGTTCTTGAAAACCAAAGCGCAAAAGCGGGCCGGTCCGGCCCGTTGGGTTTTGTCACGTTGCGGCACGAGATACGGCAAGGCGGCCAACTTTGTCTGACAGAATGGCAGGATCTTGTTTATCGTGAAGACCCCGCACCGGGTGTGATGACTCCGGCGCCGCCCCAATCGCGCACGGATGAAACGGATATCCGCGCGGTCGAGTTTAATTCCACCCTGCTGTTTCGCTATTCGGCGCTGACCTTCAACGGCCATCGCATTCACTACGATCTGGACTATGCGCGTGATGTGGAAGGATATGCAGGGCTGGTTGTGCACGGGCCACTTCTGGCGCAGCTTCTGATGCTGTTTGCAGTTGATCTTGGCGGACCACTCAAGTCGTTTTCTTTCCGTGCGACCTCACCGTTGATGCATTTCGAGACTGCCCAGCTGTGCCGGAAAGGTCAGGACATGTGGGTGCGCGGCCCGGACGGGCGGCAATGCATGAAGGCTGTGGCCCTATTACAGTGAGACTTCGGGGCGGAAGTCATCGGGGATCGAATCCCGGTCCTCCAGCATCAGATCGGCCATAACCTCGGCAACTTTCGGAGCCATGCCAAAGCCGATCTTGAAGCCGCCATTGGCGATGAACTGGCCCTGGTGCAATGGATGCAGGCCCAACATCGGGGCGCGGCTTTTGCTGCGGGGACGCACCCCGGCCCAACGTTCGATCACCTCGGCCCCGTGCAAAAGCGGCAGCGCGCGCGTGGCGCGGTCTATGACATCGTCCAAAGCACTGTCTGTGCTGGTCGGGTCGTCATAATCCCGTTCAGACGTTGATCCGATTGCAAGCGTTCCGTCCGCATGTGGCACGATATGGACCGCATCTGCGAATAGCTGTGGCATCTCTCCTGCATCAAAGCGCAACAGGGCGGCCTGGCCTTTGACACCGTTTCCGACGGTTTTTCCGTAGGCGTCGTTCAGTTCCAGTAATCCTGCTAGGCCCGTGGCGTGGACAACCTGTCCTTTATCATCAGCGTTACTGACAACGTGAACGCCCATCACCTCAAGGGCTGCAACCAGAGCGGCGCAGGCCCGCCGGGGATGCATGCGCGCTGTCAGTGTATCGCGGATGACAAAGCCGGTGGGGCTGGGCGGGCACCACGATCCGGCCTGCGATGTGCTGATCACCCGCCACTCTGCCAGCCCCTGCCAAAGTTGATCGGCTGAACCTTCGCGTTGCCGGGCCAGATCAAGGCTGCGGGTGTCAGGAATGGGTTGAAGACGGCCCAGACGGCCATAGCCGGGGGAAACGCCGCCGGTACCCTCGACCTGCTGCCAAAAGGGTTCGGCCATGATCAGGCTGTCGAATTGAAAAGCTTTCTTGGCATTCCAGTTTTCGGGCACATGCGGGGCCAAGGCCCCCACCAGACCGCCACTGGACCCGGAGCCCGGCCCAAAAGGGTCGACAACCTGTACCTTCGCGCCCCGCCGGGCGCAGGTCCAGGCGATGGACAGGCCGAAAATTCCTGCCCCGCGAACCGTCACATCGACCATTGCCAATTCCCTTTTCCTTGTTCAGTGTCGCGCCGCTTAGCTACAGGATTCCCCGATGGCAGACCAGCATGCCGAATTGACGTGGACCGAGGATCATATACCGGTCTCGGACCGTTTCGACGATCCCTATTACTCGTTGCAGAACGGGCTGGAAGAGACGCGCCATGTGTTTCTGGCAGGCAATGGTCTGCCAGAACGCTTTGCGCCGGGGTTTCATATTGCCGAGATGGGCTTTGGCACCGGTCTGAACCTGCTGACGGTTTGGTCTGAATGGGAGAAATCCGGCCAAACAGGCCCGCTTCGGTTCACCAGTTTCGAAGCCTTTCCCATGGCCACGGATGATATGCGTCGCGCGCTTGAGGCCTTCCCCGAGTTACACCCGTGGAGCAGCCGGTTTCTGGCCCATTGGACAGGTCACGCCTGCAATCTTGAAACCCTTCAATGCGAAGTGATCATCGGCGATGCGCGCAACAGCCTGCCGCAATGGGCAGGCATGGCCAACGCCTGGTTCCTTGACGGGTTCTCTCCGGCTAAGAACCCTGAATTGTGGGGGGCAGAGCTGATGCAGCAAGTGGCGGCGCATACTGCCACCGATGGCACGGCAGCCACATATACGGCCGCCGGGTTTGTTCGCCGCGGGCTTCAGGATGCCGGTTTCACCGTCACCCGTACATCCGGCTATGGCCGCAAGCGGCACATGACGCGGGCGCTCAAGGCATGACGCAGAAAAACAATGCAGGTGCGGGTATCGCCCTGATGGTGGGCGCGACGATTGTCTTTGCCTTGCAGGACGGTATCTCACGCCATTTGGCCGGAACCTATAACACCTACATGGTGGTGATGATCCGCTATTGGTTCTTTGCGGCCTTTGTCATTGCACTGGCGGCGCGATCTTCCGGCGGGTTAAGGGCGGCCATGCAGACGAACCAGATGGGGCTTCAAATCCTGCGGGGCCTGCTGCTGGCCACCGAGATCTGCGTCGCCGTGTTCGGTTTCACAGTGCTCGGTCTGATCGACAGTATGGCCGTTTTCATAAGCTATCCCCTGCTTGTCGCCGCGCTGAGTGGTCCGGTTCTGGGTGAAAAGGTTGGATGGCGGCGCTGGGTTGCGATCGGTGTCGGTTGCATTGGTGTTCTGATCATTCTGCAGCCGGGCGTTGGTGTTTTTGATCCTTGGGCCGTCATACCGCTGATCTCGGCGTTTCTGTTTGCGATTTACGGCCTGCTGACGCGCTATGTCGCACGTCAGGACAGCACGGCCACCAGCTTTTTCTGGACCGGCGTTGTTGGTGCCATCGCCATGACCCTTTTTGGAATGTGGTTCTGGGAGCCAATGGCCCGCAGCGACTGGCTGTGGATGGCGTTGCTGTGCGTCAGCGGGGCAACGGGGCACTGGCTGCTGATCAAATGTTATGAGATGGCCGAAGCCAGCGCCGTCCAACCCTTCGCCTATTTCCACCTTGTCTGGAGCGCGATTCTGGGGATTTCGATCTTTGGTGAAAAACTGCGCCCCGAAGTTATCACGGGCGCAGCGATTGTTGTGGCCGCAGGTCTGTTTACCTTATGGCGCGAACGCCGCCAGCGATGATCCGATCAGTTCCTGCGAAAACGGAACCGGCAGGGCGGGCTGCCCCAGACGGGCGCGGTAGACCGGCAGGCTTTCGGTCACGCGCATCACATAATTGCGCGTCTCATTGAACGGAATGGTCTCAATCCAGTCTACGATATCCACCTCACCGGTGCGCGGATCACCATAGCGTTCCATCCACGAGATCGGGCGCTTTGGACCGGCATTGTATCCGGCCGCCATCATGACGACATTCCCGTTGAACTCGGTCGCAAGGCCCGAAAGATAGTTGGCGCCAAGCTTGGCATTGTATTGCCAGTCCGACGTCAACCGACCGGTCTGATGGCCGCTGAGTATCCCCAGTTCTCCAGCCACCAGCTTGGCTGTTGCAGGCATCACTTGCATCAGGCCGCGCGCCCCCGCGCCGCTGACGACAACCGGATCAAATTCGCTTTCGCGCCGCGCGATGGCCAGCGTCATTTCCTTGGCCATTGGCAGACGCATGTCGGCCACCGGATGAACTGGGTAATAGGCCGCAGGCAAAACGGTGCCCGTGGTCGCTGCCCGCTTGGCGATCATCACAGCCAGATGCGGCTGTTTCAGCTCAATCGCAAGGTCGCCCAACTGATTGGCCTGCACAGGGTCAAGACCTTCGACAAGATGGGTCAGGAACCTCTCGGACAAGTTGTCTTCGCCGGCCTTGAGCAACAGCAGCCCGGCTTCCAGAACGCTGGAATCGGCGAACTCAGCCTGACGCCAATGCGGGGCGCGACGCGGATTGGCCAGTTCCTTGTCAAATGGTCGTCCGATCCGTTCCGCCGCCAGCAAACCATAAAAAGAGGTCTGATGATCCGCGCCCATGGCGTAGGCCTCATAGGCTTTGTCTGCGTCCCCAAGCTCGGCGTAAGCCCGCCCCAGCCAATAGCCGCCGCGCCCTTTCGAGATTGGCGATTGCACGGCATCCGAAAAATTCTGGAAGTGTCGCACGGCTGTGGCGGGGTCATTCAGTTTGCGCAGGGCCAGAAACCCGGCCAGCCACTCCAGATCCGCATAGGAATATCCCATTTCGGGGGTCATATGGTGCTTGGCCGCTACGTCATAAGCACGCGCCGCCCGCCCCGATCGCATCTCGAGCCGGGCCAGACGGCGGCGACCCTCGGCCCATTTGTCAGGCTCGCCCAGGGCTTCCGGTCCGCTTGACCGTGCCAGCATCAGGTCGACGGCGCTGTCATCCAGTTCTTTCTTGTCCCGCCAGACAAAACGGTCGAATGCCAGCCCCGGCGTATCTGCCAGCGACTTCGGCACCGCCGCCACCTTGCCGTCTACGCCCGGCTGGCGTTTCTGCAACGCGATTCGCGCTTCGGCCAGCTTGCGCTCATCGGTGCTGACCAAGGGCAGCATCTGTTCTGCGCTGACCAAATGGCCATCCCACAGCATCCGGTCCAGCCGCGCGGCATGGTGCGGCTTCAGCAGTCTGGCAAAGTTCTCCAGATAGTCCTTTTGCAACCCCGACCCCATCGGCATGGTGCGCCAGGCTGTCACGATATCGGCCTCCGCCTCGCCAATGCGCCCTTTGGCCTTAAGGGCCACCGCATAGTTCAGCGCGCCTTCAGCAGTCTGAGGGGGCAAGCCAGCGTAAAACTTCAGAACCCTGTCCGGATCGGCCCCGGTAAAGATTGGCTCACTCTTGCGGCGCAGCCAGTCCAGCCCGGGCCAGTCCGGGCGGCGTTCGAGAAACACCAGCACATCGCCCGAGCTGCCAAATCCCTCACGTAACCAGTGCCAGACGATGACATCGCGCGAGACCGAGCCACGCTGGCCCGATACGCGCAGCGCCACATTCCAGTCGCCCTTGCGCATTTCATACAGCCCAGCGCGCAAATCACCGGCCGCATCCGCGCGTGCGGCTTGCGGTGTCGTCACTGCGTATAGAATCACTCCAGTCAACAGTGCCAGAAAGCGTGTCATCCCTTGCATTTCCCAACCAACCGAGGATAGAGCCTGTGAGGATAAACCCTGCGCCGCCGGGATCAACTCACAAAGCTGGAAACGTGAGTGACCAAGGCGCAAAAACCGCAATATGCACCTTAAGGAGCGTGTCATGTTCAAAGGCTCGATGCCAGCCCTCGTCACTCCGTTCAACAACGGCGAGTTGGACCTGAAGACGCTTAAACATCTGGTCGAATGGCAGATCTCCGAAGGCTCGACCGGGCTGGTGCCTGTTGGAACCACCGGCGAAAGCCCGACGCTCAGCCACGACGAACACGAAACGGTCATCGCAGAAGTGGTCAAAACGGCTGCTGGCCGTGTTCCGGTTATTGCCGGTGCCGGGTCGAACAACACGGTCGAAGCCGTCCGGTTCGTTCAGTTCGCCGAAAAAGTTGGTGCCGATGCGGCGCTGGTTGTCACGCCTTACTACAACAAACCGACTCAACGCGGCCTGATCGCGCATTTCCAAGCCCTGCACGAGGCTGCGGATATTCCGATCATCATCTACAACATTCCCGGGCGATCGGTCATCGACATGACCCCGGCCACCATGGGCGAACTGGCCCGGTTGCCGCGTATTGTCGGTGTCAAGGATGCGACGGGCGATCTGGCGCGCGTCAGCCAGCAGCGCGCGATCTGTGGCAAGGACTTCTGCCAGCTATCCGGTGAAGACGCCACTGCACTGGGTTTTAACGCCCATGGCGGTGTCGGATGCATTTCAGTCACCGCAAACGTGGCTCCCAGGCTATGCGCCGAATTCCAGCAGGCCACATTGTCGGGCGATTATGCAAAGGCACTGGAATACCAGGACAAGCTGATGCCGCTGCACGAAGCGATCTTTATAGAACCCGGGTTGGTCGGCGCCAAATACGCGCTCAGCAAACTGGGCCTTTGCAGCACCGAAGTCCGCTCACCTCTGACTGAGCTGGAAGACAACACAAAAGCCGCGATTGATGCGGCAATGGCACACGCGGGCCTCATCTAACCCGGCCTTCAGAAACCGGAAAAGGCGGCCTCGACTACCGAGTGCCGCCTTTTTGGTTTTCAGGATCCAAACTTCATCTGGCCAAAAATGTCCCGGGGGAGCTGCGGCTTGCCGCGGCGGGGGCAGAGCCCCCTCAGCGTTTGCCGTAATAAAGCCCTACGACATGTTCAGCCTGCGCAAAGAACAACCAGCGCGAGGTCGCGATGCCTGCCAGATGCGATGCCACTGCCAGCAGGGCCAGGAAATGGTTGAATGGCAGGACCAGAAACAGAACCGGCAGGACAAAGGCCAATACAAACGAGATCACCCTTAGCTTATCGGCATGTTTGCGCCCGACCACATGAACAAACTCACGCAGCAGATAGTTGGTACCGGTATGCGGTGGCTCGAACGCTCTGACGGTACCCCGGTTACCCAAACCTGTGGCTGTGCCCAGATTCGTTCCGGATGCTTCCAGCGCTTTGTCGCCTTTCTTCCAATACAGGATTTGAACCAACGCGGCGATCAGCAGAAGCGGAATGGCAACCCGTGTCTGGCCAGCCAGCAACGCACCACCTGCCAGGCTGAAGCTCAGGAACATGGCGGGGGTCAGGTTCATATTCCAGCGCGGGATGGTCTTGAGTTGCGTGTAGATCATCGAAGTCGTGAACACGGTCGCCAGTGACATCAACGCTCCGATCCAACCCAGCAGGCTCCATTGCCGATCCAGAAACACCACGCCAATCGCATAAAGTCCCATGACGACCAGGGCGAGCACGGCGCACCAGCCCTCACGGCTAAGCCAGCTGGTTTTCCATTGGGTAAAAGCCTTCAAGGCCCGTTCCGGGTGGCCGAGGTGGAAGGTCGAGGCCACCAGCCCTCCGACGGCCAGACCGTAAGCAATGGCGAAGAACACAAAAGCCACCCAACCCGAGACAGCCGGAAACCCCAGGCCAAGAAAGAACAGCAGGCCGAAACCCAGACCGGACAGGGTGGTGAACAGAATGACGGAGGGTGCGGGATGCATCAGAGTTTCTCCAACGTCTTATCGAGCCAGCCAAGGAACCCTTTGGGTTCTTCAGCGACAGGTGCCAACAGGGGGGCCAGGATGTCGATCTGGTCTTCCACCGTGTCTTTCGGGCGCGGCGGCAGATATTTATTGACGGGTTTGGTGCCCATTTCGGGCATCAGGTCCATTCCGCCGCGTTCCGCAACAAGCTTACTGACGTCGCTGTCCGGATCACCCAGATCGCCAAAGTGCCGCGCGCCCGCCGGGCAGGTTCTGACACAGGAGGGGATCCGGTCCACCTCGGGCAGGTTCTCGTTATAGATCCGGTCGACGCAGAGGGTGCATTTCTTCATCACCCCCTCGGCCTTATCCAGTTCACGCGCGCCATAGGGGCAGGACCAGGCACACAGGCCGCACCCGATGCAGTCGCTTTCATTGACCAGCACGATGCCATCCTCGGTTCGCTTGTAGCTGGCCCCGGTCGGGCAGACGGTGACGCAGGGCGCGTCTTCGCAATGCAGGCAGGATTTCGGGAAATGGATCAGTTGCGCGTGCCCTTCCGCCGGTTGCACCTCGTAGGAATGCACGCGGTTCAGGAAAGTGCCCGACGGGTTGGCACCATAGGCGTCCTGATCGGACAGTGGCGCGCCATAATTTTCCGTGTTCCAGCCCTTGCAGGAAATCACGCAGGCATGGCATCCAACGCAGGTGTCCAGGTCGATCACCAGACCCATCTTGCGCTCGGTTGAGTTTGGTAGCTGGGTCATGTCAGGATACCTGTGCTGTTGAGGACGGGTGAGGGGGCCAGCCCCCTCTTGAGCCTGCGGCTCAATTCACCCCCGGGATATTTGTGGCCAGATGAAGTGCGGATCTGGGTCATTTGCCCACCTTCCACGCCAGATTATCGGGGCCAGTTCCGACCGGTGATTTGATCGGGTCAAAATGAGGCTGGCTTTGGGCATCGGCGGGCGCGTCGGCCTTTTCGATTTTCACCTTCAGGTCAAACCATGCGGCCTGACCAGTAATGGGGTCGGAATTGGCCCAACGTAGCCCGTCGCCTTTTGGCGGCAGCAATTCGTGGATCAGGTGGTTGAGCAGGAAGCCCTTGGTGGCCTCGGGCGCGTCCTCTTGCAGGGCCCAGGCGCCTTTGCGTTTGCCGATGGCGTTCCATGTCCAGACGGTGTTGTCGTTCAGCGCGGCCATTTCCATCACAGGGACCGTAATCTCACCATGAGGGGATGTGATTTTGGCCCAATCTCCGTCGTTCAGGCCGTGCTTGCGCATCAGCCTGGTCGGAACATAAAGCGGATTTCGCCCGTGCAACTGCCGCAGCCAGGCGTTTTGCGTGCCCCAGCTGTGATACATCGCCATCGGGCGCTGGGTCAGCGCGTTGACTGTGAAGCCGTCGTTGCCGTGCTGATCGGTTTCGTACCAGATCGGAAGCGGGTCCATCGTGTCTTTGATCCGCTGGCGCAGATGATCAGGCGGCTGTCGGTCGCCATGGCCTTCGGCTGCCAGCTGAAACTTGCGCATCGGTTCGGAGTAGAGTTGGAATAGGTATGGCTGCGGGCTGTCATAGAGCCCCATGCCCACGGCCCAGTCCTGATAGGCTGTATTCCATGGTTTGTAGTAATCCGCGCCTTGCGGGATATGCGCCACGTAGAAGCCACCGTTTTCGATATAGCGGTTCAACTGATCCGGGTTGACCTCTCCGCGCCCTTCCTTGTCGGCGTTTTCACCGCGGAATCCGGCCAGCGGGCCAATACCCGGCTTGCGTTCGTGATTGACGATATAGTCGGCGTAATCGACCCATTTTGCGCTGCCGTCTTCATGGGTGAAACCCGGGAGCTTCATGCGGTTTGCGAGATCGATCAATACTGACTGAAACCCGCGCACGTCACGGTCCGGTTCGATCACAGGCCAGCGGATGGCGTCAGCGGCCGCGTCCGCCTCGCAAATCGGGCGATCCAGCAGCGAGATACAGTCGTGGCGTTCGAGGTAAGTAGTATCCGGCAGGATGAGGTCCGCGTAAGCCACCATCTCGGAAGAATAGGCGTCTGAATAGATGATGCGCGGGATCACGTAATCGCCGTTTTCATCCTTGTCCGTCAGCATCTCGATGACACCCGTGGTGTTCATGGTCGAGTTCCAAGACATATTGGCCATGTACATGAACAGCGTATCGATCTTGTACGGGTCGCCCGCATGTGCGTTCGAGATCACCATATGCATCAGCCCGTGGCTGGACATCGGGTTTTCCCAGGTGAACGCCTTGTCGATCCGTGCGGGGCTGCCATCTTCCTTCAGTGCAAGGTGTTCCGGACCGCGGACGAACCCCAAGTGCGGGCCATCCAAGGGCGAGTTGGGCGTCACCTTGCAATGCGGTGTCGGGTGCGCCTCGACCGGTTTGGGGTAGGGGGGCTTGAAGCGGAAACCGCCGGGAACCTCGACCGTGCCCAGGATGATTTGCAGCACGTGCAGAGCGCGGCAGGTCTGGAAACCATTGGCATGAGCCGAAACGCCGCGCATCGAGTGCATCGCGACAGGGCGGCCGATCATCTTTGTGTGTTTCTCGCCCCGGAAATCGGTCCATTCGTGATCCAGTTCGAATGCCTCGTCAAAGGCGACGCGCGCCAGTTCCGCGGCAATCGCGCGAATGCGCTTGGCGGGAATACCGCATGTTTCGGCAACGGCTTCGGGCGCGTGCTCCTCGGACAGGTATTTTTCCGCCATCAAGTGAAATACAGGGCGATGAACGACACCGTCGTTTGCGTAGACCGCCGACAAATCCGGGCGAACGCCAGGCGTATCGAAAGCCGTCAGCTTGCCTGTATTCCGGTCGATGACCAGAGGCTTTCCGTCATCGTCGCGCAGGAACAGGCCTTTTCCGGCGCCTTCGGACGCGTTCACCAAAACCGGGGCATTGGTATAGCGGCTGAGATAGTCGAGATCGATCTTTCCGGCTTTCATCAGCACATGGATCAACGACAGGATGAACAGCCCGTCAGTTCCCGGTGTGATGCCGACCCAATCATCAGCGACGGCGTTGTATCCGCTGCGGATGGGGTTGACGCCGATAACACGTGCACCGCGCGCCTTGATCTTTCCAATACCCATTTTGATCGGGTTGGAGTCGTGGTCTTCGGCCACGCCAAACAACATGAACAGTTTGGTGTGGTCCCAATCAGGCTGGCCGAATTCCCAGAATGCGCCGCCCATCGTATAAATGCCGCCCGCAGCCATATTGACCGAACAAAAGCCTCCATGCGCCGCATAGTTGCAAGTTCCGAAATTTTGCGCCCAGAAGCTGGTGAAGCTCTGGCTTTGGTCCCGTCCGGTGAAAAAGGCCAGCTTTTCCGGGTTGTCTTTGCGGATTGGCTCCAGCCAGCTGACCGCCAGTTCCAGCGCTTCGTCCCAGCTGATCTCTTCAAATTCACCCGAGCCACGCGGGCCGACCCGTTTCAGTGGCTTGCGCAGGCGCGAGGGGGCATTGACCTGCATGATCCCGGCGGATCCCTTGGCACACAGGACACCCTTGTTCACCGGGTGGTCGCGATTGCCTTCGATATAAGCAACCTTGCCGTCTTTCATGTGGACGTTGATGCCGCATCGGCAGGCGCACATGTAGCAGGTGGTCCTGCGGATTTCGTCCGAGACTTTCGGTGACGTATCAAGGATCGGCTGCTGATGGGTCATTTGCGGGTCCAGTTGGTTATGTCAGGAGGATTTTGTCAGTTTCCTCGGTACTTTAGAACATCGTTCCGGGAACGGTGCGAAAATTAAGTGTTACAGTCCAGTTGCCTGCAGCGCGGTCACGGCGATCATCTGGGTCACATCCTCGGCGCTGCATCCGCGGGACAGGTCGTTGGCGGGTTTGGCCAGCCCCTGCAAGACCGGACCAATGGCGGTGTAGCCCCCCAGTCTTTGGGTGATTTTGTAGCCGATATTGCCAGCATCAAGGTTGGGAAAGATCATCACGTTGGCCTGCCCGGCGACAGACGAACCCGGTGATTTACGCTCACCAACCGAAGGTACAAAGGCGGCGTCGAATTGCAGTTCACCGTCGACGTTCAGATCTGGCGCGGCCTGGCGTAGCGACTCAGTGGCCTCGATCACCTTGTCCACATCGGGATGCTTGGCGCTGCCCTTGGTGGAAAAGCTGAGCATCGCGATCTTTGGATCGACCTGCAGCAGCGTCCGGGCCGATGCGGCGGATGCGATGGCGATCTTGCTCAGCTCGCCCGCGGTCGGATTGATGACCAGCCCGCAATCGGAATACAGCATCGCCCGCGCCCCGGGCTGAGCGTTTTCCGGCGGGTACATCAGGAAGAAAGACGACACCATTCCTGCATCGGGGGCCATGCCAATCACCTGGATGGCTGCGCGGACAATATCGCCGGTCGTGTGAACGGCCCCTCCTACAGTGCCGGTGGCGCGTCCGCTGCGCACCAGCATGGCGGCATAGACGGGGGGTGTTTCAACGGCAGCACGGGCCTTGGCCCGATCGACGCCTTTATGCCGGCGCAGTTCGAAAAAGGCCTCGGCAAACTCTTCGGTCAGGTCCGAAGTCTTGGGGTCATGGATATCAACGCCCCGAGAGGCAGCAGCCCCCTGATCTTTCAGGGCTGCTTCGACCTCGGCGTACGGGCCAACCAGAATGATATCGGCCAGATTGGCCCTCTGCGCGTTGATGGCCCCTTTTGTGATGCGGGGGTCGTTGCCTTCGCTGAGGGCGATTATGGGACGGGTGGCCGGAGCGTTTTGCCGCAACAGCTCGACGGGTGTCA